>JAYWBA010000150.1:0-5072 GCA_043781915.1 Saprospiraceae bacterium | reverse complement strand
CGATGCACTACAACCGTTGCTTGTTGAAGCAGTTACAATAACTTTCGTATCATCTACTAAGCCGAAAGTTAGATTTCCTGTTGTAGATGATACCTGCCCATTTGACGTCCAAGAATAGGATGGCGTACCTACTGCACCGATAGCAATAGCATCTAATTTTAAATTTGTTCCAACATCGACAAATTTGGCAAAAGTATCGGGCACAATAGCTACAGTTATATTTGGCAATACATTAACATTCGCAGTTGCTGTCTTTGTGCAATTATCGCCAAAGGTTAGCGTAACTGTATATGTTGTACTCGATTTAGGTGCCACTGAAATCGTCGCTGTATTTCCACCAGTACTCCATGAATAAGTCAAATTTGATACATTCGACGTAGGTACTGCTGTTAGTGTGGCTGCATTACCCGTACAAACTGTAATATCAGGAATAGGAGCTAAATTTGCTGTTGCTGGTGTTATCGTTACCGATTTTGTGAGTGTACATTTATTCGCTCCTGCATTGATCGTTACATTATAAGTAGAAACGGCAGTCGGTGTAACTGTTGGTGCTGGGTCGGTGCTCGCAAATCCATTAGGTCCTGTCCATGAATATGTATAGCTGCCATTGGGCGAAGTATTCAAAGAAACAGAATTACCTGCACAGATTACACTCTTAGGTGTTCCAAAATCTGGCGCGGGTGCTAAACTAATACTTGCACTCGCAGATGCTGGACAATTTCCGTTTTTGACCGTTATGGTATATGTTCCAACATTTCCTGCTGGAACACTATAACTCGAATTACCTTTTGCACTCGCGATATCTTGTCCCTGAGGGTCTTTCCATTTAATATCTGTTAAACCCAACGGTATAATATTCGCAGATAATAGAATTGCTGTTTCTTGACCTGGGCAAAAAGTAGTTTGAGCGGGAGTTAATGTAACTTTTGGTAAAGGTGTTACAAAAACTTTCACCGTATCAATTGCTTTACAAACACCATTGGTCGAAATACGCGAATAAGTGCGCGTCGTATCGCCTTGAATGACCATGTCATACAAACTATCGGGTGTTAAAAAGCCTTTACCACCAAACCACAAATGTTTTATTTTTGGAAATAAAACAGATTCAAATGTTGGTGAACGCAAAACAGCTATGGCATTCATACAAATATTTGTATCCTGTGGAACAATCATTCTGTTAAATGGCAGTGAATCAACATAAACAGTTACTGAATCGTTGCGCGTACAACCCGATTGTGAAATCGTTGCATAATATTTTGTCACCCGCGTCGGATTTACGCGAATACTATTAACCGAATCTGCTAAATTATAATCTTTATTCGAACTCCATTTAACAGCTAAATTCGGTTTAGAAGAAGTTGTAGCTGATAAAGTAATGGTGTCGTTTCGACACAATCGCACCGAATCAGCAGGAGTAATTTTCATTTTTAAATCTACTCCAACAATATCAATAGTACCTTTAGTAACACAACCGCCTAAATTTGTGGCGGTTAAAACATATTGGAGTGATGAATTGGGCGTAATCCAAGGTTGAACAGTGAGCGTTGCGTTTGGGTTGTCGGGTTTATCAATGCCAAAGTTTGGACTCCAAGCGTAAGTTGTTTGATTTTCTATAATGGTGTTGCCTAATTTAATTTTCATATCACGACATAGAGTAGTATCTTTCGCAACTTTTAAAACAGGTGGGGAATAAACATTGACGATAACGCTATCGTAACTCGTGGCAGTGCACCCTCCTACTCCGCCAGTTACAGTTAAATAATATTTTGTATTGGCAGTAGGTGAAATTTTAGGATTTACATCCGAAATTATTGTAGATGGATTAGATATCCAAGAGTAATTAGCTGTTGCATCAAAACCAGTTTTCAATAAATTAAACATGGTGCCTATGCAAATATTCGTATCGCGTCCAATCTTTGGCGATGTAATAACTTCATATTTCGCAACGAGTCCGGCATTGACAAAAATATTAATCGTATCAGAAAAAGAACATGTTGGGGAATTCAATTTGGCAATGAACGTATGTTTTTCAACATTACCTGACGTATTTTTCGCTACAAAGGCGACTGAATAGATATTTGTTGCACCTAATTCAGAAATATTTCCTGTAGGTGAAGTCCATGTCCATGTAGAGACGTTGCATGCAACGTCTCTATCACAAAACGCAGCAAAGTTTTCACCCGCTGTGAGTTGTAATTTCTGACCAGAACAAACAGTTTGATCTGCAAATTTCTGAATATCGAAAACGCCAACTTTCACAGACTTATTCACAATACGACACGTTCCCTGAATTGAAACATTGTATTGCGTTGAAGTTTTTGGTGATGCTAATGGGTTTATTGATTTTGGATTATCCAAACCCATAGAAGGCAACCAATTGTACGAAATGCCGCCTGTAGCTTTGAGTTGTGTTGTAGCACCAGCACAGATAAAAGTATCTTTACTTATTGTAAATCGGCTTAATGGATCGCCTACAGAATCTAAAACACCAGGTGTTGTTCCTTCAAAAGAAAGGCGCACACCATTTTTGCCAATGGTGCCTTTATAATCGTTCAGCCAAATGACGTAGTATTTATCTTTATAAACTTTCAATGGTCGCAAAATGCCGTCACTCGCATTGTATTGACAAGTATCTGTGCTAAATCGTGTATTGCCGTAAATATCCAAGTAAGTATCGGCTAAACCTGTTCTTTTCCCTGCTACAAAAAAACCTTCTTGTCCATAACTGCTGCGCGTTGGAAAATGCGTTTTGGCATAAGAGCAAATTTGATTTGCAGAATCTATCGGTCCATACACATTAAAATCTATATCCGATGCTTCACCTGTATTTATGGGTCCGACTGTAAAAGCAAATTGACCATCTTTTTGTGCTTTGAACGTCAAAAAAACAAAAGCGTAAAGTGGTGGAATGGTTCCGAGCGTTTGAATACAGCCCGTATTGATTGAATTGGGCGTAAACGAAACAAAACTCGTATCGCCACCGCCTGTTAAATCTAAAACCATATCGCTTGGCGCAGCGTAACTGCAATCGTTAATTGATAAAGCGCGATCGCAATAACCCGCATTAGGCAAAACGTTTAAACACGATACCGTATCAACCAAAATAGAATAAGGCATGCACGCTTCTTTTCTACCAACAACTATATAATAATCGTCTGCGTCAAGCGACACATTGCGAATAATGAGTGAATCTTTAAAAGGGCTAAGTTTTCCTTGTGCAATACATTGACTCGTTGAACTTTCTGGACAACCTCTATACAATCCTAAACCTGCGCCAATAGTTGGCGTTTGACCAGAATATTGAGACGTCGGAATATTGCCAATTTTAATAGAAACACATTGGTTTGTTTTAGAGCTAAATTTGTAAACATGGTCTTTGCCTGAAATGAATCTATCTTTCAAAGGCATACACGGTGTTTGACCAATGCTGTTTAAAGCATCGTAACAAGTAGATTCGCTGGCAGAAAATGGCAAACTCGGAATAATTTCTGCACTTGGGCATGATGTTGCTTTTGTGGTTAAACTACAATTAGTCAATGCCCGCCAATTCAATTTAAAACCAGGTCCAGTAGCAGAATTATCGGAGCGAAATTGCACTTTTACCCAATTCGTCCTAACCGTATATAGAATTTGTTTGTTTGTCGCGCCACTCAATCGATCTAAAATCGCACCCGTATTGCCATCAAAAATGGTAATCGTATCCGTATTGGGTTCGGTATTTAAACTTTCAAAATTGAGTTCAATACAGCCTCCGCCATTCGGTCGAATATTAAAAGTATAATTATCGTTATTGCTCGGTGCTGTAGTCGATTCATTTTCGTTGTTCGAGTAATTCCCGATGGGTCCTCCTGTATCATAAAGCGTACCTTGATAAGCTGTCGAAGTTTGAGGCGTTAAAGTTAAATTATAAATGGGGTCGAATGGGCGAACGCAGATATTAAATCTTCCACCTGCATCTGTCGATTGAAAATTAGCGACCTGAATATAATAGGTTGTATTTGGTCGCATATTACCCGCGTCAATGCTTACTGAGCGCGAAGATTTAACAACATCTTGCGATTGACAAAATTCTTGAAGCAGTCCATCTGTACAATTGCCAATATACAATGCTAATTGTGGACGGCGAATACTATCTGCAGCATTCACGCCATCAACTTGTATTTTATAATTTTGAAAACCAACATTGCCTGTTGTGAAACTAAACCAAACATCTTTAAATGCCTTCAATCCATTAAAACACGAACCAATTGGTGAATTTGCCGAGCCTGTTCCATCTGTTGCACCCACATTGGTGTAAATTGTCGATGGGCAAGCACCGTTAATTGGCGTAATTGTTAATGGAATAGCAGAGGAGCAATTATCGTTTTGACTATGAGCAAACGGCAAAAAGCAAAAGGCAAAAAACAAAGGGCAAAGAGCAAAAGGCAATATGTCGCGTTTGAAAAATGGAAAAGTCTGAAGGACGATACTTATTGAGGCTTCGTATGAAATCCGCGAAGAAAGTGAAATCTTGATTAATGGTTTCATATTTTTTAGTTTATTGTCGTATCTGTTTAGGCGTTAATCAAGAAGCAGCTAAAGTTTTATTTTTCTGCAGAAGTCAACACCACGCTCGAATCCGTAATATCAATATTCAAAATCGGTATGTCGCGCATCCATTGAATCAACGTTTCACCGAGCAGTTCATGTCTCCAATCGGATACATTTTCATCACGAAACCAAACAGGTTTATCCGAATTGGTGAGTTCCGATTTTACTAATACAAAAGTAGGTGCTATATCGTTTTCAATGCACTTATATTTAATCAAGGCGTGTAAAAGTTCCATCGAAGACTCGTGCAGCAAATCATCTTTAACATTAAGAGGCAAATTTTTTAAAACTTCGAGTTCTTCTTCCGTAGCTGGTTCTTTTAAAATAGCTTCAAAAGTTGACCAAAAAGTGTCTATGAATTTATCGGGAATAACGCGTGAATCTTTCAAAACCGATTTACCTTGATCGATAGATTTTACAATAGGCGTTATATATTTAGCAGGAAACGCCATTTCGCGTGAAATATCCAACCGCTCAGCTTC
>JAYWBA010000149.1:0-34556 GCA_043781915.1 Saprospiraceae bacterium | reverse complement strand
CCAAGGCAATGGTTGAATAACAAGAGCCGTATGATGGGAGACTGTCAAGTACGGTTCTGTGAGCGGCTTGGGCTGAAATGCCCTTGCCTACTCGACTCTGAATACTGAAAGGATCTAAAAACTAGAACGAAATTAACATCTTGAGAGTTTTTAAAGTTTTACATTTTTAAATTTTTCAATTTCTGATTTGCAAATTTTTCTTCTTATTTTGTGCCACTAAAAAATTGGTGCATGAAAGCTTATTTAAACGGACGCATTTTCGATGGTACAAAAATTATTGAAAACACATGCGTTTTAGTCAATAAAAGGAAAATAGTGGCTGTCATAGACAGCGAAAATATTCCTTCTAATTACGAAAAAATAGATTTACAAGGCAATTTACTTGCGCCTGCATTTATTGACCTTCAAATTTACGGTGGCAATGAGAAATTATTTGGCGAATTTCCATCTGTTGAAGCACTCGAAGCGACTTACCAATATTGTTTGGCAGGTGGTGCAACTCATTTTATGCCGACAGTGGCAACCAATTCCGAAAAAATTATGCTCGATGCCATTGAAGCTGTGCGTGCATATTGGGCAAAAGGTGGAAAAGGTGTTTTGGGTTTGCATCTTGAAGGACCGTACATTAATAAAATTAAACGAGGCGCGCATTTGATAGAGCATATCAAAAATCAGCCTACAGTTTCAGATATAAATAGATGGCTTGAACTGGGTAAAGGTATTGTGAAAATAATGACGCTTGCGCCCGAAGTTTGTAGCCCAGAAATAATCAATCTATTACAATCGAATGGCGTTATCGTTTCGGCAGGACATTCTAACGCGACTTTCGCTGAAGCAACAACTGCTTTTGATAATGGCATACATTTAGCGACACATTTATTCAATGCTATGTCGCCATTACAACACCGCGAAGTGGGGATGGTGGGCGCTATACTCGAACATCCAAGCGTCAATGTGAGCCTTGTTGCTGATGGTTACCATGTTGATTTTGCGGCGATTCGCATTGCGAAAAAAATGCTTGGCGAGCGTATATTTCTCATCACCGATGCTGTGACAGAAAATGTAAATCCGCAATTAAATTCTGATGGTATTTTAACGCAACCAGCTTATACGCATCAATTACAAAGTGAAAAATATGTTATTGCTGATGGGACTCTATCGGGTTCGGCATTAACTATGGCAAAAGCGGTTAAAAATTGTATCGAAAAAGCGGGAATATCTTTAGAAGAAGCTTTGCGTATGGCATCGTTATATCCAGCAAAAATTGTAGGTTTAGATAAGCAATTCGGCAAAATTAAAAAAGGTTATGCCGCTGATTTTGTCGTTTTGGATGATGCGTTCAATGTGGTTAGCACAAATTAGATTATTTTTAAACACTCATACTTATTTTTATGAATTTTTTCAACCTAAAATCGTTAGCCTGTTTGTCTCTTTATATTTGTTGTTTAAGTTTAACAGCGCAAGTTAAATCCGAACTTTCTCTGGATGGGTTAAAATCGAATGTTGAAGTGATTCGGGATCAATGGGGTGTTAATCATATTTATGCGCAGAACGATCACGATTTATTTTTTGCGCAAGGTTATTGTGCCGCTAAAGATCGTTTATTTCAATTTGAATTGTGGAGAAGGCAAGCTACGGGCACTTTAGCCGAAATTTTAGGCGAGCGAGAGTTGAAACGCGATATAGGTTCGAGACTTTTTAAGTTCAGAGGGGATATTAACAAAGAATTACAACACTATCATAAAAATGGAAAACTCATTATCCAATCTTACGTCGAAGGTGTAAATACATTCATTGAAGAAATCAATAAAAACCCTGAAAATTTGCCAATCGAATTTAAATTATTAAATATCAAACCTCAGAAGTGGACAGTTTATGAAGTTATTTCGCGCCATCAAGGTTTATTAGGTAATGCGACCCAAGAACTTAATGTAGGAAGATCAATCGCTAAAGTAGGCGAGAAAAAGGTAAAAGATATAATGTGGTTTCATCCAAAAAATCCCAATCTAAAATTGGATAGTGCCATTCAGGCTGATTTATTATTCAAAGATATACTCGCCCCATACAACAACTTTAAAACAGATGTAATTTTTAAAAAGGAAGATTTGTTAATAAAAACAGACGACGAAGCTGCTGTTTTAGAAAATTTAAACGAAGGAAAATATTCAGATGCGCCGATTCCGGAAAAAGAAATAGAGGGTAGCAATAATTGGGTGATTAGCGGAAGTAAAACCGAAAGTGGATTTCCAATGCTCGCTAATGATCCGCACAGGAAAATAGCAGTTCCTTCTTTAAGGTATATAGTTCATTTAATTGCACCGGGTTGGAATGTAATTGGCGGTGGTGAGCCTGAAATTCCAGGTGTTTCTATTGGGCATAACGAAAAAGGTGCATGGGGATTAACGATATTTGAAACCGATGGGGAGGATTTATTTGTTTACAATTTGAATCCCAAAAACTTAAATGAGTATTGGTACAAAGGCAGATGGAAACAGATGGAAGTAACTCAAGACTCATTTAAAGTAAAAAATGCCCAAAAAGTAAATGTTGCATTTCGCTATACTGTTCATGGACCTGTTACTTTTATTGACTCGGTTAACAAAAAAGCATATTCTTTGCGTTGCGCTTGGTTAGAACCAGGCGGCGCACCCTATTTAGCTTCGTTGCGAATAGACCAAGCCGAAAATTGGAAACAATTTCGGGATGCGTGTTCTTACAGTAATATTCCTGGAGAAAATATGATTTGGGCAGATAGAAACGGAAATATAGGTTGGCAAGCAGTCGGAATTATTCCAATCAGAAAAAATTTTAGTGGTTACGTGCCTGTTCCTGGCGATGGTAGATACGAATGGGCGGGATATTTGCCCATCAAAGAAAGACCTCACTCATTTAATCCATCAAAAGGTTTTTTTGCAACTGCCAATCAGCATGTAACGCCCGATAATTACAATCATTGGGACGCCATTGGTTATACTTGGGCGGATCCTTATCGTGGTCAACGAATTAATGATGTAATTGGGAAAAAGGATAAAATAACGCTGCAAGATATGGCAGCTTTGCAAACTGATTATTATTCTATTCCTGCCAGCGAATTAGTGCCTTTTCTTAAAAACATTACTTTTGATGATTCACTTGGATTTGCTGCTAAAGAAAAATTAATGCATTGGGATTATAGACTTGAGAAATCGAGTATCGCTGCTGCCATTTATGTGATGTGGGAAAAACAAATTTTAGCGAATGCTAATAGCAAATTTATTCCTAAAGAAATTAAACCTTGGATGAGCTTTCAACTTAAAAAAGTAATAGAACGGATAAAAAATCCGGAAGAATATTTCGGAAAAAACATTCAAAAAGACAGAGATGATTTTTTGAAACGCAGTTTTGTACAAGCTATTGATACTTTAAAAGTTAAGCTCGGTAGTTCTATAATGAATTGGCAATATGGTCAAGAAAAATATAAGCATATTACTTTGGAGCATCAGTTATCACCCGTAGTGAATCGAATCTTAAAACAGAAATTGAATATCGGACCTTTACCTCGAGGCGGAAACAGCCAAACAACTTGTTCAACAGGTGCAACTGATAATCAAGTGCAAGGAGCAAGTTTTAGACTACTTATCGATACCAAGGATTGGGATAAAACTTTAATGATTAATACACCAGGTCAATCAGGCGATTATACAAGCCCTTTTTACAATAATTTATTTTCTGTTTGGGCGAACGATGGTTATTTTCCGGCTTACTATTCAAAAGAAAAAATATTGGCTTACTCAAGGCTACAAATTAAACTTTTACCCAAGTTGTGAAAAATTGTTGACAAGGATTTGGCAGGGGCGGTTTTTGTACAATTTTCTCTCTTATAGTGGTACCCGTTGCACTCACACTACTATTTTTGGATCTTAATTTTATAGAGACACGCCAACTAATTATTTAAACGTCCAGTAATTGCAAAAAAGTTAAAATTTTAACACTTCCCAGACAACGAAATTCAATGTAGCTGTATCTATGAGAAAAAAAGTAATAAGTTTTTAAAATTGGCATAACTTTGTAAAATAAACTAGAGATAATTCCATTCACAAAAAACACCTTCCAAAATCGAACTTTTAAATCATTAAAAAATCTTTTATTCAATGAATAAATTATTGACACTACTTCTTTTTATTTCAATTTCTTTTGCAAGCCTTCAGGCACAATGCACTAAACCCGCTAAAGTCGGCGCAACATCGTCAGTAGATGGCGCATCAGCAGTAGTTTTTACAGCTTTCGATGTAATTTCTAACGTCTCAACGACATTCGAAGTGCAATATAAATTAGCAACTGATACAGATTGGAAAGTTGGCGGCACAGCAACAGTAACCGATCCTAATTCGGTTTTAACCCTCAAAAATTTAACGCCTTGTACAAAATACACGGTACGCATTCGTAAAATTTGTTCCACTTCACCTGCAATTGTCACGAGTGATTGGGTGCAAGAAAGTTTTGCAACATCGGGTTGCCCTGTAACTTGTGTAAAAGTCGATCAATTTGGTTTTGTTGGCATCGATTCGAGCAGTGCCACAGGCAAATGGTCGCAAGGCGGTTCGGGTAAATACTACATCGAATACAAAATTGCTGCGGATTCAGTCCACGTTTGGTCGAAAGATTCAACAACGGAACAATTTATCACTATAACGAGACTGAAAAAATGTTCGCGCTATCTAGTTCGCATTATTACATCGTGCAGTACAAAATTTGATACGACTGCTTTAAGTGTATTCGAAACGACTTGCCCAACGGCTGTAACTTGTGCAACACCTAAAAATTTAACAGCTACTGTCAGTGCAGATTCAGTTGTAACATTCACTTGGGCAAATGGAACAACTGTGGCTACGCCTTATGTGATAACTGTTGCTTCTACTACGGGTGATTTTAAAAAGACTTATACAACAAAGGATTTGAGTTTGGTTATTAAAGAATTACCTAAATGTAAATCATACTTTGCAGCCATTGTCGCTCAATGCGATGCAAATCATACGAGTGCTCTTTCAGAATATGTGAGTTTTACGACGAAAGGTTGTTCTACTCCTGTTAATTGCGACGCACCTTCTAATTTGGTAGTAACTGTAACAAACGATACTGTTGTAACGCTTAAATGGCATAAACCTTCTGCAACTTCAAAAATTGAATTAGAAATTTACACTGTTGATGGTGTTTTAGTAAAATCGGCAATAGTAACAGATTCCTTCTTAATTTTTAAAGATTTACCCAAGTGTCATAAATTTGTTGCACGTGTTAAAACGCAATGCGATTCAACCCATTTGAGTTCCCCTTCTAATTATGTTGACTTTGCAACTGGAATTTGCAATATTACTTGCAGCAAAGTGGAGCACTTATCATTTGCTGCTTTAGATTCTACTACAGCACAAGGTCAGTGGTCAGCAGCAGGTACAGGAAAATATTACGTTGAATACAAAATAGCAACCGATGCTGGGGCGGTTTGGTTAAAAGATTCTTCTTCAACAACGTCAATTAAATTAACTCACTTAAAGAAATGTACTGTTTATTATGTGCGTGTTTTATCAGTCTGCAATAATAAACTCGATACCAGCGAATTGTCGAAATTCCAAACGGCTTGTTCAGTTATCACTTCTTGCGAACCGCCTAAAAATTTAGTAGTCACTGTCGCTAATGATACCAGTGCTACTTTTACTTGGGTGAGTACGTCTAATTCAAGCACGAGCTTTACGCTTTATGTGTATTCAGTAAATGGCGATTTCAAAAAAGCATATACTGTTACAGGCTCTTCTATTACTATAAAAGATTTACCGCGATGCAGTGGCTACACAGCAGTAGTTTTAACACAATGCGATGCTACACATTCAAGTGGGCTTTCAAATACAGTTGATTTTAGAATTACGCATTGCGGAACTTCCCCTACAGTTTGTCACAAAGTAGAGCGTTTGTCTTTCACAGGTTTAGATTCTGTAACGGCTCAAGGTCAATGGACACCAGCCGGCTCTGGAAAATATTACGTTGAGTACAAAATAGCAACTGATGTTGGGGCGGTTTGGTTGAAAGATTCTTCTACAACAACTTCAATTAAATTAACTCACTTAAAGAAATGTTCAGTGTATTATGCTCGCGTTCTTTCAGTATGTAATGGCAAACTCGATACGAGCGAATTAACAAAATTTGAAACACCATGCCCGAAACCGTATTGTCCGAAACCGTATGGAATACGTTATACTTTAGCTCACGATACAGTTGCCACCATTTATTGGTGGATAAATGGACCGAGAAATTTTGTATTGCAATATCAACTCCTCAGCAACCCTACCACAACAACTTGGACGACTGTAACAGGAATTGATTCGTTCACAGTTATTAAAGGGTTAAAACCTTGCTCGGCTTATCAATTGCGTTTGCGTGCTAATTGCGATTCAATTAATCCTGAATGGCTGTATTATCAATTTAAAACTACTGGAACATGCCCAGTACCGACAGGCTGTTTGAAACCAGTTGATATAGAAGCTAAGTTTGTAACGGATAGTGTGTTTATTTTCTGGAATTATCCTATTCCAACGCTCGTTTCAAATGATTACGAGGTTCAATATAAAGCAACAACAGATGCCAATTGGTCGAGTACTATCGCCATTAAAAGAACCAATTTTGTAGCTTTAAAAGGACTCACGAACTGCAAATCTTATACTATTCGCGTTCGCACAATTTGTTCGGCTACTTCTACGAGTGAATGGGCAGAATATACTTTCAAGGCAGGATATCATTGCTTTGTAATTGATGGTGGTTCAACTTCTGATGTTAAAAATTCGGGTTCAGTAAATGCTAATAGTGTTTTAGTTTCTCCAAATCCAGGTTCATCTACTGATGATCCAGAAGTTATTTTTGAATTAACACGCGCATCGAACGTTACTCTTAAAATGTATAATTCGGTTGGAAGCGCTGTTATTATAAATAATCTTGGCAAATTAGATGTAGGTACTTATTACCAAAAAATAAATGCTGCCACTGATTTAAACGCTGGATTTTATTTTATCTCTGTTCAAGCTGAAGGCGAAGCACCAACAACTGCGCGGTGGGTGAAACTATAATTTAATTAATTGGGAATAAGTAATAAGGAATTATTTATTCTTTAAAAAAAGCACCGCTGTAAAAGCGGTGCTTTTTATGTAATGAAGTTGCTTTAACTTTTTGTTTGCTACACAGATGCCATTGAAGTAGAGTAGTAAAGAAAAAAGTTTAAACAAGTTTAGCAAGAATAGTGTTCAAAGAAAAATTCCAAAAACGAAAGCTTCAGAAATTCCACAACCGATGAATTTTCAAAAAATCATATAAAAAAATCCAAACTCGGTTCACAAAATAAAACACGCTATTGAGCTTTTGTTACTTTTAGATGCCACAAAACTTGAAGAAGAATTTACCGATTTCAAAAACCTCATCGAAAAATTAAAATAGTTTCATTATACTCTTGCACATCTCCACAATAACACTTACTTTTGCGCCGCTTTAAGAAGAATTGTTACCTCTTCTGCGAGCAAGATTGTTCGTTTCTGTTTTCTCGAATTCTTTTTGAATTTGCTTCCCAAAAGAGAATAGGTTCGAAATCACATTTTAAAAGTTCGTTTGCATGGCAAAGGAAGTCGAATTTAACATTAAATTGCAAGTAAAAGGCGGAGCTGCTAATCCAGCGCCACCGATTGGTCCTGCATTGGGTTCTAAGGGTGTTAACATCATGGAATTCTGTAAGCGTTTCAACGCTCAAACACAAGATCAAGCGGGAAAAGTTTTACCTGTAATTATTTCGGTGTATAAAGATAAGTCGTTCGACTTTGTCATTAAAACACCACCTGCTGCGATGCAACTCTTAGAAGCATCGAAAGTAAAAACAGGTTCTGCTGAGCCTAACCGTAAAAAAGTTGGTAAAGTGACTTGGGATCAAGTGCGTGCGATTGCCGAAAACAAAATGCCCGATTTAAATTGCTTCACTGTCGAATCTGCTATGAAAATGGTGGCTGGAACAGCGCGCAGTTTGGGTATTACAGTTGAAGGAAAAGCACCTTGGACTGCGTAGTTGACAGTTGATAGTTGTCAGTTGACAGATGTTAACTACAAACTACTAACTATTTTCATCACAAGGGAGTCTATTTTTGTAGACGTTATTACCTAAAATTTCTAATGTATGCCAGTTAAAGTTTCAAAAAGGCGCGCAGAAGTTGCTAAAAAAATTGATTCAAAACGTTACTACACGTTGGTTGAAGCAATGGGTTTAGTAAAAGATGTGAACACCGCCAAATTCGACGCCTCTGTCGATGTGCACGTAAAACTCGGTATTGATCCGCGTAAAGCCGATCAAGCATTGCGTGGAACGGTTTCTTTACCACACGGTACGGGTAAAACTAAAAAAGTTTTGGTTTTAAGCACAGCGGATAGAGAAACAGAAGCACTCGCTGCGGGTGCCGATTATTTCGGTTTAGAAGAATATATCAAAAAATTCCAGGAAGGCTGGCTTGATGTGGATGTTGTAATTGCAACACCAAACGTTATGGCGCAGTTGGGTAAAGTAGCACGTGTTTTAGGACCCCGCGGTTTAATGCCGAATCCGAAAACAGGTACAGTTACTGCCGACATTACTTCTGCTGTTAATGAGGTGAAGAAAGGTAAAATTGCTTTTCGCGCCGATAAAACAGGTGGTATTGTTCATGCTGGGGTTGGTAGAGTATCATTCACGCCCGAAAAGTTAGTTGAAAATGCTAACGAACTCATTTCTACACTCGTTAAACTTAAACCTTCATCATCGAAAGGGACTTACATTCAATCTATCACAGTGGCATCAACTATGTCGCCAGGTATTAAAGTAGATCCTAAAGGCGTAAAAGTTTAAGTAGAGACGTAATATATTACGTCGGTACAATAATATTTAAAAAATTATGACGAAAGAACAAAAAGGTGTAGTTCTGGAAGCGCTCAGAGAAAAGATTAAAGTTAGCCCTTTTTTCTATGTTCTCGATCCAACAGCTATGACTGTTAAAGAAACGAATGATTTGCGTCGCAAATGCTTTGACAAAGGTATTGAAATGCAAGTTGTGAAGAATGCTTTAGCGGTTTCTGTTATGCGCGATCTTCCAGCAGAAAAAAACTATGCGCCATTGTTCGATGCGTTTAAAGGTCAGACAGCTCTTTTATTTTGCAATACGGCTAATGTGCCTGCGCGTTTATTAAAAGAGATTTCAAAAACTAAGGATAAGCCCAAATTAAAAGGTGCTTATGTTGACTCAGCGGTTTTTTTAGGCGAAGATCAGTTAGAGACGCTTACCAAACTCAAATCGAAAGAAGAGATGTTGGGCGAAGTTATCGGCTTGTTACAATCGCCTGCTAAAAACGTTATCAGCGCATTACTTAGTAGCGGTCAAAAAATTGCTGGACTTGTTAAAGCACTCGAAGAAAGAGCGGCTTAGTTAATGGTTAATTCAATAATGGTTAATGGTTAATTTTCCATTCATTAACCCTAATAAAACCTAACAACTATCAACTGATAACTATCAACTAAATTAAATTATTTTCAATTTTAAAAAGAAAGAAAAATGGCAGATATCAAAGCACTCGCTAATACACTTGTAGGTCTTACAGTTAAAGAAGTGAATGAATTAGCGACAGAATTAAAAGATGTACATGGCATCGAACCAGCAGCAGCAGCACCAGTTATGGTATCTGGCGGTGGCGGCGGTGGCGAAGCAGCGCCAGCAGCAGTTGAGCAAACTGAGTTTAAGGTGACTTTAGATTCATCTGGTGCAAGCAAGCTCAATGTAGTTAAAGTAGTTAAAGAATTATTAGGTCTTGGTTTGAAAGAAGCTAAAGACTTAGTAGATGCTGCGCCTTCTACATTGAAAGAGTCAACGAGCAAAGATGATGCTAATAACATCAAAACAACTCTTGAAGCTGCAGGTGCTACAGTAAGTGTCAAGTAATCAATTACGAATTACGTTTTTGGTTCAGAATAAAAAAGCCACTCAGCATTGAGTGGCTTTTTTGATTTTTTGTATATCCTCCCAAAACATCCAATGGTTATTTAAATCAATAGCCCCATTTTTGTTATCAAAATTAATTCGTTTTTTATTTGATTACCTCCGTCTCGATAATAACCTTACTTTGCAAAGTTTTATTCACTGGGCATTTATCTGCAATTTCTTTAAGTTTTTGAATTTGCTCATCGTCCAAATTACCCGTAAATTTTAATTTCTTTGAAATGACATCCAAGAATCCTTTTTCAGTTGTTTCAATATTAAGGTCGTCGCTGTGTTTTTTAGCGTGTGTTAAATAGACAAATACTTCTTGCAAATCCCATTTTTTGCGTTCGGCGTAGAGTTTTATAGTCATTGAAGTGCAAGCAGCTAAACTGGCACACAACAAATCGTAAGGCGAGGGTCCGAAATCATCGCCGCCAACTTCTTCGGGTTCGTCTGCAACGAGTGAATGTTTTTGGGTTTGAATGAGTGTTGTGAAATTATTTTCTTTTAAATTCAAGTATCCTACTAATTGTTCGCCTTCAGTGGTCAGCATTTTATTTTCTTTTTTCGGAAAATAGCGTTTCACCCAAGAACCAATCACTTCACCTACATACGCACTGTCATCTTTGTTGAGGAGTAAATGATCGGCTTTATCTAATGAAATGAAACTTTTAGGATGAAAGGCATGCTGAAATAGTTCTTGCGCATTTTCGATGCCAACCGTTTTATCAAGAGGAGAATGCAGAATGAGGAACGGCTTTTTTAGTTTTCTGACAACTTCACCTAAATCCATTCGAGTTAAATCAGTCAAGAATTCATCATCTATTTTAAAAGGTCTTCCACCTATATTCACTTCAATTTTATCGCCTACTTTTAGAGGGTTTGTAAAAAGATGTTTTACATGGTCTATATGGGCGGGCGCGCCGATTGTAGCAACCGCTTTAATTTCGTGTATCATAGAGGCTGCTACAATGGCAGCAGCTCCACCTAATGAATGACCAATAATTAAAGCAGGCGCCTTATATTTTTCTTTGATGTAGTTATGCACCTGAATTAAATCGCTCACATTAGCGGAAAAATTACTTTCTGAAAAATCGCCTTGGCTGTGTCCTAAACCTGTAAAATCGAATCGTACCACTGCAAAACCCTGATTGTTTAATTCGGTTGTGATATGCTTTATCGGCAGAAAACTACTTGAACATGTAAAGCAATGTGCAAAAAGGGCAAACTGATGCGGTTTTTGATTCGCAGGGAAAGCTATATGGGCATCGAGTTGATAGCCTTTAGAATTTGTAATACTTACATGCTGAACTTGCATCTGAAAAGAGTTTTATGAGTAAATTCGAGCGCAATTTATAGGTTAGTTTATCACAATTTTATCAAAGTTTCTACGAATTTCTGCGGGAAACTTGTCTAAGCAAAATCTTATTTTAAAATTTCCTGCCTTAAATGTTTTGAAATAAAGATTCGTTCTAAAATTTCGAAAAATAATTCAATAAGTATTGCCAAAATAGCGGAAGGAATAGCGCCCATTAAAATGAGTTGGGTATTATTGAGTGCCAACCCTGTAACTATAAATTCGCCCAAACCACCTGCGCCAATAAATGCAGCTAATGTGGCAGTGCCGACATTAATAACGGCTGCAGTGCGAATACCTGTCAAAATAGTTGGCATGGCTAATGGTAATTCAATGAGTCTAAGTTTTTGAAAATCGCTTAATCCGATAGCAGTAGCAATTTTTTTCAATTGTGGATCTACTGAAACAAAACCTATCACCGTATTTCTTAAAATGGGCAGAAGTGCATATAAAAAAAGAGCAACGACTGCTGGCAAAACGCCAATACCCAAAAATGGAATCATTAAAGCTAATAACGCAATAGATGGAATGGTCTGGAGGATACCCGTAAAATATAAAATGGGTTTTGAAAATATCGGTGAGCGGTATAAAACAATTCCGAGCGGAATAGCCACTAATATGGCAGCCAATAACGAGAGTAGCGTCAATTTTAAATGCACCAAAGTGTGTGAAAATATGTCTGATGCCATTGAAGCACTTTGCGCAGTTTTATTTTGGATGAGTTTTTTTTCAGTTAAAAATGTTCGAGCAATTTCTGCGTGGGTTTTATTGTTGTACAATGCAAGCGAATTGAGTCGCTGCATTTCTTTTTCATTGAGAATATTATCTAATTTTTGAAGTAGTTTTTTGGCTTTTTCCGGTAAACGGGATTGGTACAAAGAGAGTGCTTGATACGTTGGGAAAAAATGGAGATTATCTTCTAATATACTCAGCCCATACTTTTCTAATTCGCCGTCCGTTGAATACGCATCGGTGAAATCAATGTCGTTATTCATCAGTGCCTGATAAGAAAGTCCGTGTTCTAAACCTGTTGCAACTTGCTCAAGTTTATACGTTTTAGCTAAATTTGCCCAGCCATCTTCTCGTTTTAAAAATTCATAACTCAACCCTGGTTTTAGTTCAGGATGTTTGACTAAATCAGAAATAGATTTAAGTTTCCATTTCATAGCCAAATCAGACTTTAATGTTATAGCGTATGTATTATTAAATCCATAAGGCGCTGAAATTTCAAGTTGATAAAGTTTGAGTAATTTGGCTTTAAGGGTATCTAAGCTCGTAAATTTTTGTTTTAAAATTTCTGCTGCAATGGTGCCAGAATATTCGGGATACACATCAATCGCATTGTTTCTGAGTGCTTCAAAGCTAACTGCAGTGCCACCCAAATTAAATTTTCTTTCTACTGTGTATCCACCATCTTCAAGAATTTGCGCTACCATTTCGCCTAAAATATATGGCTCGTTCGAATGTTTTGTTCCAACACGTATGGTTGTTTGCGAAAAAGCTGTATTACAAAATGTAAAAGGCAAAATGCAAAAGACAAAGAGCAATGGATAAAATCTAAAAGGCAAAAGGCAAAATCCAAATGGCAAATTGAAATTGAAAAAATTTGTCCTTTGCATTTTGCAATCTACAATTTGCTCTTTACATTTTGCCATTTGGATTTTGCCTTTTGCCTTTTGCCCTTTGCCATTTATGCTCTTCATTGCGCTTGATATGCGGATTGTATAAAAATGAGTTCGTTCTTTGTGCCTTTTGACTTTATTTTTCCATCTTCAAGCCAAATATACGCATCTGCGAGGCGCACCGCTTCGTTCCATTCGTGCGTAACTAACACAGCCGTACAAGGCTCCGATTTTTGAAGAAGCAAAAAATAATCGTAAATGCTATTTTTTGTGGCGTAATCTAAAGCTGCAAAGGGTTCATCCATGAGAAGAACTTGCGGTTTAAGAAATAAAGCGCGACATAAGCCTGCGCGTTGTTGTTCGCCACCTGAAAGTTCGTGCGGAAACTTTTTTAAATATGTGAGTGGCAATTGTACCGTATTCATGAGCGAAACAACGCGATCATTCATTTGCTCTTTGGGCATTTTTGTAATTTTACCCAGCAAACTGATGTTGTCAAACAAATTCAAATGCGGAAAAAGTCCCGTTTGTTGGACAACATAACCCATTTTTAATCGAATTTGAGTTGCGTGTTTATAATCAAAACTGTTCCCAAAAACGGATACTGTGCCACTTGAAGGTTTTATCATGCCATTTATGAGTTGCAACAAAGTTGATTTACCGCTGCCACTTTTTCCTAATAAAGCAGTAACTGTAGCAGGTTTGAATGCCACTGAAATATTTGATAAAACTTCTGTATTACAAAATGTTTGGCTTAACGCTTTTAACTCGATTGGATTTTCGTGCATATAAAAGAATGAAGGAATTAAGGGATGAAAGAATTAAGGAATGAAGGAATTTTCATTCTTTCATTCCTTAATTCCTTCATTCTTAAACAGCTTGCCATAAAGCGTCGATAAAATAATTTTTAGAATCGAAAAAGTTTGATTTTATTTTAAATCCTGTTTGAATGGCTAAATGTTCAAGCTGTTCGATGGTGAATTTTTGAGATACTTCGGTATGGATAGTTTCCCATGCTTTAAAATAAATTTCTAAACTTAAATCTTCAATCCAAACTGTTTGTTCTTCCAGACTCACCAAATAGCTTTTTGTTTCACCCGTTTGTGGGTTGTAAGTCGGGTGGTGCAAAAATTTCGAAACATCGAAATTGGCATTAAATTCTTCGTTTATTCTTTGTAATAAATTATAGTTGAAGGATGCTGTAACACCTTTTGCATCGTTATAAGCAGCAAGAATTGTTTTTGGATTTTTAACTAAATCGGCACCCAATAAAAGTAAATCATCTTTATGGAGCGAGGCGCGGAGTTTTTTTAGGAACATTTCTGCCTGATTCACCGAAAAATTACCAATATTTGACCCTAAAAACAAAACTACTTTAGGTTTTAAAGTCAGCGTAGACATTTTTTGCAATGCACCAAAATAATCGTCGTGATGAGGAACGACAGTTAAATCTGGTATATCTTTTTGTAAACTATTTGAGAGCTCTTTCAGAATATCAGTCGAAATATCAATGGGCATGTATGAAAAATCTACTTTTTTAGCCAAAAAATAAGACAATAATATTTTTGTTTTGAGTCCATCGCCTGCACCTAATTCCACCAAATCAAATGTTTCTGGCAATGCGTTTAGGATTCCAGCTTTGTGTTTGTTTAAAATTTCAAATTCGCAGTTAGTCAGGTAATATTCCTCTAACTCCATGATTTGTTGAAATATTCGACTTCCCTCGGCATCGTAAAAATATTTTGAGGAAAGCGATTTAGGATATGCCATAAATCCTTGTCGAATATCTTTCGCAAATTGTAAATTATGTGTTCTTCTTTTCGTTATTTGCATCACTGTGTTTCCTTTAAAATTCTTTTAAATGTTTTTTGAAATAAACAAGAGCTTTTGTTCGAGCCTTTTCAAATTGGACGTATATATGAGGCGCAAATTTTAATGGCAGCCCATTTTCTGGATGAATTTTTGTGAACTTATCAATAATATACGAATAATCTTTCATCGCGATTTTTTCATGCCAACACATCGCTTTACCACGCAAACCTTTCAGATAGCAAATATGCAATGCCAATCGACATTCTTCAATTTGACCGATACATTCGAAGGGTGTATGTTCACCAAATCCCAACATTTGTTGAAACGCGGTTTGGTTTTCAGGCAAATCTAATAAATTAACGTTGTCAAAAATGTTATTAACGAGATCGAAAGGTAAATACGCCATATAATTTAACCAGACATAAGCGCATTTAGGGCAACGTTTACACCAAGGTTTTTCGATATTGCAAGAATGTGCGAAAGGTATAAGTTGAGGGTCTCCGCTCAATAATTGAAAAATCAACACGTCGTTTATGGGTTGAAGCAAACTGAAATAAGCGAAATTGCCCAATAATTGTGTTTGGATATAATGGTTGAGCAGTTGTTCTGCTTCAAAAGATTTTCCCCATTGATGATTAATTTCTTCGCCCGTTTTATCCCAAACTAAATTACCCACATTGGCTGAATGTTCATGTCCAAGCGCTATGTATTGATAACCTTCAGATAGAACAATGGGCAAGCACGCAAAAATAGAACTTGGTGTTTCGGCACAGGTAATGGATTCGATGCCAAGTTGTGGCTCCATATTAAGAATAGGAGAATCAACAAAACTATCGAACACATATTGCTTGTGTACTTTTTGAGATGAAAGTTTTTCGAGCAATTTTTCGATTATTTGCAGTTGTTTTTCGGATTTGCCATACACTGAATGCGCGTAAACAAAACTGCTATATGGAATTTTGCTGCGTTCTAACAAACGAGCAGCTACCAAACTGTCTTTTCCACCACCAAAAAAACTGAGCACTTCGATTTCACCTTTTATTATTTCTGTTGCCTTCGAAACGCTTTGAACAATTGGATTAGCCAATTTTATTTTATACTCGGGTAAATTGTGCTCGTATCGCCATTGTGCCCAAACTTTGTGTTGAACGGTTTGCCACAGCTCCCAAAAATCTTGATTTACAAAATGTGCGTATTTTCCAAAATCTACATAACTCGGTTTTAAACTGGTAAGTTTATTGATTTCAAACGCAGCGATATGAAAATAAATATTGTCTAATAGTTCTTTCGAATACCGCTGCTCGACTAATTTTAAATCAATATCATACCAGATGCCAACCTCGAAACGATATGATTCGAATCGATAAGTTATTGAAAGCAAATGCGCTGCAACCGAAATATTTTCTAAATAGATAGTCATTTTTGTAGAAAGTCTGAATCAGGATTTACAGGATTTTAGGATTATCAGGATTTCGATATACTTTTATAACTAATATTTCTTAATCCTGAAAATTATTTAATCCTGTAAATCCTGATTCAGACAATTAAATATACTCCCCTAATCGTATTCCCGTAAATTGCCAGCGCGAAGATGTTGGAAAAAAGTTGCGATAAGTGTTGCGAATATGCGATTTCGGTGTTGCACACGAACCGCCCCGCAAAACCATTTGATTAATCATAAACTTGCCGTTGTATTCACCAATGGCGCCAGCAGCTTTTTGGAAATACGGATACGGCAAATAACTGCTATTCGTCCATTCCCAAACATCGCCGAGAAATTGCGGATAATTACCTTGTCGTGCAGTTGGTGCATAGAATTGAGATTCTAAAAAAGTTCCTTCAGGTTTTGGATTGTACATTTTGCAAGCTACTTCCCATTCAAACTCCGTTAATAATCGCCTGCCACGCCAACGCGAATAAGCTTCGGCTTCATAGAAACTGACATGGGTAACAGGTGCATACAAATCAATTTTTTGCAAACCATGCAATGTGTAATAATACCATTCACCTGTTTGAGCTTTGAGCTTTGAGCTTTGAGCCTTGAGCTTTTCTTGTTGCCCCATTCTCGAAGAAGGCTCATTGCTCATAGCTAATGGCTCATTGCTAATGAAATGCCAATACATGGGCGCAACAATTTGATTTGTTTTTACCCAATCCCACGCTTCTGCAAACCACAAATTAAAATCTTGATACGCGCCGGCCTGCATAAACTCTAAATATTCGCCATTCGTAATTAGTCTATCTTGACATTGAAATGCGTGTAAATACACTTTATGGATGCCTAATTCATTGTCGAAATGAAAATCAGAACCATTATAACCAATATTGTAAACGCCTTCATCAACCTCCAGATAATTTGTTTTCAATGCTTGATGGTTAGAAGGTTTGATTGGTTCATTTGCTAAAGCAGGAAAGAGCGGATTTCCACCCAAAATATATTTCAAGTCGGTTACAAGCAATTCTTGGTGTTGTTGCTCGTGATTAAAACCGAGTAATATGAGTGCTTCAAGTTCTTTATTAAAAGTTGTATTTTCTATAAAGAGCTGCATTTTTTCATCAACATATTTTCTGTAAGCATAAACTTCTGCTACAGTCGGACGCGTCATATTGCCACGATTAGGTCGCATAACGCGTTTTCCAACATTTTCGTAATAGCTATTGAACAAGAAACTGAAATCGGGATGAAATTCTTTATAATTGGACGCGTACGGTTTTAAAATGAAAGTCTCGAAAAACCAAGTCGTGTGTGCTAAATGCCATTTCGGTGGACTGACATCAATAACAGGTTGAACCACATAGTCTTCAATTTGCAAAGGCGCGCAAATGCGTTCCGTCATTGCGCGAATTTCGGAGTACTGTTCGTAGAGACGTAATATATTACGTCTGTACTCGGTTATAGTCTGCATAAATTAATTTTTAAATTGTAGAGTATGTATTTAGATGTTAATCAGTGTATTGCAAACTAAATAAGGTTAACTTTAATTCAAACTTCACAGGTCTGGAAGACCTGTGAAGTTGACGATATTTAACCTAACAGGTTTGAAAAACCTGTTAGGTTTGAATTGAAAGTGTAGTCTTAATATCTGAAACGATGTTAGTTACTTCATCCATTTCTTCTAAAGTATTAAAATAATGCGGCGAAAATCGAATCGCCCAATCAACGCCTTTTTCAGTAAAATCAATGAACGCTGAATTTTTAAACGCCGTTGAATAGACAACTTTGTTTTTATCCAATTTGTTTACAACTTTTTCGAACGATTTGTTGTCGATCCTAAAAGTCAGAATATTGCTTAAAAAACTGCCTTTATCTAACAATTGAACGTGCTTTAACGCCGATAAATTTTCCCTGAGTTTTATGATAAGCGCCTGATTATAGTGAAAAATATTTTCCATGCCAACATCATTCGCATATTTTATAGCTTGTGCCAAACCAAGCACTGCATTCGATACTTCTTGCGATTCAAAACGCTTGGCTGTAGAGAAAATTTTATATTCATTCGCGCCAATCCATTCCGCATTGCGCCTATCCATACACAGTGGCGCTAATTCGGTGGCTAAAACTTTATCAGATACAAAAAGCAGTCCCGAAGAGCGTGGACCGCGCAAAAACTTCCTGCCAGTAGCAGTTAAAAAATCGCAACCAATTTTCTCGACATCAACTACCATCTGACCAACAGCTTGACAAGCATCTAACAAATAAAGTATATTGTATTTTTTGGCAATTTTGCCCACTGCTTCAACAGGTTGCACCAGACCCGAATTTGTCGGAACTTGCGTTACAGCTATTAAAATAGGATGATGCATTTGGACTAAATGTTCAAAATCGGATAAATCCATATCGCCATTCGGTAAGTTTTTAGCGCGTAAAATATTAACACCAAATCTTTTTTGAATAGAAAGAAAAGAGAGTTGGTTGGAAATATAATCGTTGGTGGTTGTTATAATGCAATCGTTGTGTTTAAAGGGTATGGCTGATAAAACTTTTGAGTAAGCATCCGTTGAACTGTAAGCAAATGCCATATTGTGCGGTTTCGCGTTCAATAATTTAGCCGATTCAATATAAAAAGTTTCAAAATTAGGTGCTCTCAATTTTTCTAACCCATAACCACCTATTTTGGCTTCTTCTTTTAAGTAAGAAACCATTGTTTCAGTTACAATTTTAGGTGGCAACGATGAACCTGCGCTATTCAAAAAAAATTGACCATTCAGCCCAATCGTATCGTGTCTAACATGGCTTCGCCAATCATGTGTTAAGTTCATGATAACAATATTTATTAAAATTGAACCTAAAGAAAAGAATTAGTTAGGAAGTTTTCAAAAATTGACAAAAAATAAATTGGCTGTTGTTTCACAAAATAATTTTCAAATTTATTTTGAAATCGCGCAAATCCTGTGAACAGCACAATAATAGTTATGTTTAAGTGAATCAGTTGAACTATCAAAACAGCACAATAATAGTTATGTTTGAGTGGGTTAAGTTACTAATTTCTCAAATTGAAAAATGGATTTATCAATTACGAAAAAAATAAATTGCAAGAATGAACAAATAACTAATCCAACATTTTTTTCCATTCATACACTTTCATCATTAATTCTACGGGTGTTGTAGAATTTAAATCCATGGCGTCGAGGGCATCTTTGATGCGTTGTAAGCGTGGGTCGTCAATAGAAAAGAAATTAAGCTGCATTGATTTTTCGTGCGCTATGCGCTGCAATGTTTCTTTATCTACTTTCGATTTTTTGCCTTTTTTATTTTCGGTTCTCTCTTCGGCTTGGTTCTCAAACTGGTGCAATAATTCCGTTGCGCGTTGTGTGATGTGTTGCGGCATACCTGCCATGCGTGCCACATGAACCCCAAACGAATGTTCCGAACCACCTTCAACAATTTTATGCAGAAAAATGATTTTGTTATTGATTTCTTTGGTGGATGCGTGTACATTTTTAACGCGCTCTAAGGTTTCGGTCAGTTCATTGAGTTCGTGATAATGGGTTGCAAACAACGTTAATGGTGTATGAATATGTGCGTGTAAAAATTCAGCCAATGCCCAAGCAATACTAATGCCATCGAAAGTAGAAGTGCCGCGACCGATTTCATCTAACAAAATCAAATTGTTTTCAGAGATATTGTTCATAATATTCGCCGTCTCGTTCATCTCCACCATAAAAGTCGATTCGCCGCTCGAAATATTATCGGTAGCACCAACACGCGTGAATATTTTTTCGAGAATACAAACATCGGCACTTTCGGCAGGCACAAAACTTCCGATTTGCGCCATCAAGCAAATAATACCTGTTTGACGCAAATACGCCGATTTACCCGCCATGTTCGGACCTGTAATAATCTGGATTTGTTGCGTGTTGGCATCGAGAAGGGTATCGTTGGGCGTATATTTTTGCGCAGCACCCAATCGCGCTTCAATAACAGGGTGACGACCATTTTTTATGTCGATGCGTTTTTCAGTATTGAATGTTGGTCGAACATAATTGTTTTTAGTCGCCAATTGCGCAAAAGCGCCGATGCAATCGAGCGAAGCCAAAAGCGATGAATTACTTTGTAATTGCGGAATAAATTCGAGTAATTCCAAGCGCAATTCTTCAAAAAGTTTGTCTTCAAGGTCGCGAATTTTATCTTCGGCACTGAAAATCTTCTCTTCAATCACTTTTAATTCAGGAGTGATATAGCGTTCGGCATTAGCGAGTGTTTGTTTGCGTTGCCAATTATCGGGAATGGTCGCATTTTTAAATCGCGCTGTGACTTCAATATAATAACCAAACACATTATTGAATCCTACTTTTAAACCCGTTATGCCGCTCGCTTCAATTTCTTTGTTTTCAATCTCTTTTAAAATATCGTTCGCATGCCGAACGAGGTAGCGCAATTCATCGAGTTCTTTGTTTGCACCATCGCGAATGACGCCGCCTTTGAGTAAAACAACAGGCGGTGCATCAGAAATAGTCACTTCAATATGTGCGCATAAATTCAAACAAGCATCAAGTGGTTTTACCAATCGATCTAATGCGACATTCTCAAACGGTCCGCAATCTTCTTTAATGGTATTGATGGCGCGCAAAGCACGGGCTAACTGTTGTACTTCACGCGGATTGATTTTCTTTAGGGGAATTTTACCAGCAATGCGCTCTAAATCGCCTATAATTCGCAAGTTTTTTTGAATATCATGCAGCAATGTGCTGTTCTCAACAAAAAATTGCACACCATTAAGGCGCTGTTCAATTTGTAGATGGGTTTTGAGCGGCAATAATAACCATTTCCGCATCAACCGCGCACCGAGCGGACAAACAGTTGCATCGAGAATATCGAGCAAAGATTTCCCTTTTTCATGCGGTGAATAAACCAATTCTAAATTCCGGACTGTGAATTTATCGAGCCAAACGAACCGCTCATGTGCAATGCGCGTAATTTTCGAAACATGGTTGAGGTTATTGTTCTCAGTAGTTGCTAGGTAATGCAAAATAGCTCCGGCAGCAACTTGTCCCAGTTTCATGTCATCAATACCAAACCCGCCGAGCGAAATAGTTTTGAAATGATTGAGCAGTTTTTCGTTGGTATAATCGTGCTGAAAAACCCAATCTTCAATCGGGTAGGTATAAAACTTTTCACTGAGTTGATCTTTTATGAGGCGTTTAGGTTTGCTGTATAAAATTTCTGAAGGTTCATAAGCTTCAACTGTTTTTTCAATGCGCGACCATTCACCTTCACTCACCAAGAACTCACCCGTCGAAATATCTAAAAGCGCGATGCCGTAATATTTATCGTCGCTGGTATGAATAGCACACAGAAAATTATTTTTGTTTTGTTCTAAAATATTATCACTCGATGTTACACCAGGTGTAATAACTTCAGTCACGCCACGACGAACCATTTTACCTGTAATGGGTTTTTCGAGTTGTTCGCAAACAGCAACGCGATAACCTGCGCGAACCAATTTTGGTAAATACACTTCAACCGAATGATATGGAAAACCAGCCAACTCTATATTGCTACCACCGTTATTGCGCGCTGTCAAAGTTATGCCCAAAACTTTTGCAGCGAGTACGGCATCAGCACCAAAAGTCTCGTAAAAATCGCCTACGCGAAACAGCATGATGGCGTCGGGATATTTGGCTTTCCAAGTGGCGTATTGTTTCATTAATGGTGTGCCGTGCATATCGCCGCTGATGATATCCGTTTTAGTATCGGTTCCGTTTTTCTCAGAGTTTTTTGCCATATTTTTTCACAAGCTTAAAGATATATAACTCTCGCAAAGCCGCAAAGTCGCAATTTTAAAACCACAATAGCGTCTTTGCGACTTTGCGAGAAACTTTTAGCCATATAAGAGGAACAAAGTTAGCATTTAGATTATTACAATTGAAGAATGAAATTTAACTTTGTACTTCTATTGACATACTTTTTTTCAACACTTGTAAATAAGTTTTAGTAATGACCCATTTTGAAGCGCTCAATGCCGAGGAAATTCAATTTTTAGAAGAAGCGATTCCGCTTATCGCAGTTTTAATTTCAGGTGCGGATGGACGTTTCGATAGTTCTGAATCGGATTGGGCAGCGAAGCTAGCGCATATTCGCTCGTATTCTGGCCTCGATGACTTAAAAGAGTTTTACAAACAAATTGACGCGAATTTTAAAGTTAAATTTGCAGAGTTTGTTAACTATTTACCGAAAGATACAGATGCGCGTCAAAAAATTATTAGCGAAAACCTTTCAAAATTAAATCCAATTTTAGAAAAGTTGGATCCAATAGTGGCATTTCATTTATATACCAGCTATAGAACTTACGCAAAAGGCGTTGCTGATGCATCGGGTAATATTTTTGGTTTTCATTTTATCCATAATGAAGAAAAACCTTGGCTCAATTTGCCAATGATTAATCCGATTGCAGAGCCGAAGTGAAAAGTTAAAAATGAAAAGTGAAAAACTGCTTTCACTTTTCATTTTTAACTCTTCACTTCCCACTTTTAACTTTTAACTTTTAACTTCTAACTTTTATGAGAGTTATACCATTACGCCAAGCCCTTAATGAAGCGATGATTGAAGAAATGCGTCGCGATGAAAAAGTTTTTATAATGGGTGAAGAGGTTGCCGAATACAATGGCGCATACAAAGTGAGCAAAGATATGCTTGCTGAATTCGGTCCACGTCGTGTTATTGATACGCCCATTGCAGAATTGGGTTTTGCTTCTATTGGCGTTGGAGCAGCTATGAATGGTTTAAAACCAATTATTGAGTTTATGACGTGGAACTTTGCTATCCTTGCATTCGACCAAATCGTCAATAATGCGGCTAAAACTTTATCGCAATCGGCGGGACAATTTAATTGCCCTATTGTTTTTCGCGGACCTTCGGGTTCGGCTGGACAGTTAGGACAACAACACTCTCAAACGTTTGAAAGTTGGATGGGAAATATTCCAGGCGTTAAAGTGGTATCTATTTGTGATCCTTATGATGCCAAAGGTTTATTAAAATCTGCGATTCGCGATGAAAACCCCGTCTGTTTTATGGAATCGGAAATAATGTATAATTACCCAGCTACAACGCAAGGTGTTACACATTTAGGTAAAGATAAACACGGCAATTATCGCCCATTGCCTTATGCGAGTTTTGGACAAGTGCCAGAAAATGAAGAATACACAGTGCCAATTGGAAAAGCTTGTATTCGTCGCGAAGGAACGGACGTAACGATTGTATCGTACAATAAAATGGTGATTGAGTGTTGCTACGCAGCCATAGAATTAGAAAAGCAAGGCATTTCAGCTGAAGTGATTGATATGCGCTCCATTAGACCTTTAGATCATGAAACAATCGTTAACTCTGTCAAAAAAACAAATAGATTAGTTGTAGTTGATGAGGCTTGGCCTATGTTTGGTGTTTCTGCTGAAGTAGCATACGAAATTCAGCGTTACGCTTTCGATCATTTAGATGCGCCTATTTTGCGGGTAAACAGTGCCGATGTATCTATGCCGTATGCTGCTAATTTGGTGGAAGAATATTTGCCAAACCCTGCAAAAATTATAGCTGCAGTTAAGTCGGTGATGTATCAGAATGCATAGTTTAGTTGTTCGTTGATAGTTAATAGTTGTTAGTTGTTAGTTGTTCGTTCACGTTTGGACGAACAACTAACAACTATCAACTATCAACTAAATTTTAACCTATTTCAAATGCAACTTTCGCAATCTTTAGAGTCCTTGTTTAAAAATCTGCGATTAAGAAATTATTACATTTCCCAGAAGTCTATCGCTGTTTTATCTTTTGTAATTTTTGTTGTTTTTACGGCAATAGGAATTATGATGCAAGTTAAAATGGGGATTTTGTTTAATTTTTCGTTTAGTAATCTCGTTATTTTTGCTTTGAGTGTGCTGTATATTATCATGCTCAGTCAATATTTTTTACTAAAAGACAATGCTTTTTTTTATTACGTTCTGTTTTTGGTTTTGAATATTTTTTATTTCCACAATGTTGTATTTTTTGGCGAGCAGCAGAATTTCCCTAAATTTAGTTTCCTGCACAACAAGCTTCTCTTATCCTCTTTGCTTTTTACCTATTTTTTGTATTCACAATTTGCGCTTTATTTTTTAAATTTAAAAGACACGAATGCTCCTTTAGAAAAAAAAATAAAACTTTGTTCAAAATTATACCTCATCATTTTTTTTACTGATTTGGTGTTTTCATTTTTTGAGTATTTCTATCGGAAGGGTGACGCATATTTCAATTTTTTTCTCTTAGCTTGTATCCTTGTAGGTTTATACGCCATTATAAACATTATTGCTTATCAGAAAACCCGATTGGCACGTATATTTATAGCTGGGACAATTTGCTATTATACAGGTTCAGTTTTAGGTTTTTTATTCAATGGCGATATTTTGGGGAACCCTTTTACAAATATTCCGATGAAAAACTGGCCTTTTTTTACACAAGTGGGCACTTTACTCGAGGTGATTTTTTTTTCAACGGGGCTTGCTTATAGAATGCGATTAATAGGAATTGAGAAATATGCTGTAGAGCAGGAGCTTTTAAAGGAAAAATTGAAAGAGTTAGAATATAAAAATGTGCTTTTAAAACAACGTGAAAGTATTTCGCACGATTTACACGACGATGTAGGTGCAACGCTCAATAGCATTTCTGTTTATTGCGATATTGCTAAAGAGCAAATTCAGAAAGTTGATCCCCAAGCTACAGAAACAATTAATCGCATTGGTGTTTCTTCGCGATACCTAATTGACTCAATTAACGATATTGTTTGGGCGGTGAATCCTAAAAACGATGTTTTTGAAAATATTACTACGAAAATGCGCTTGTTTGCAGCCGACTTACTCATTCAAAACGATGTGGCAATTGATTTTTATGTAGATGGAAATCTAAACACACTGAATTTAAGTGTTGAAGCGCGCAAGCATTTTTATCTCATTTTTAAAGAAGCCATCAATAATATTTACAAACACGCCAAATGTACTGAAGTTAAAACGCGAATTGAACTCGTTGGAGATAAAATTTCTATGACAATTTCTGATGATGGTATTGGATTCGATAGTTCAAAAGTGCAACAAGGTAATGGGCAGATTAGTATGCAGAATCGCGCTAAAAAACTGAATGGTACTTTAGAAATCCAATCGCAGTCCAATAAAGGAACAAATTTAAAGCTCATCTTTCCGTACCATTAATAAAACTACACAAAAGTGTGGGATGTATATATCATGTAAACACTACTTTTATTTCTATTTTGATAACAAATTTATGAATATAGTTAGAATAGCCATTTTTGAAGATAATCATTACCTTAGAGAAGGATTGGAGCAGTTGATTAATGCCAAAGAAGGTTTCAAATGTGTCGGAGCTTTTTTTGATGTAAGCGATGTATTGCACAATATTAGAACTACCGAGCCTGATGTTATTTTAATGGATATTGATTTGCCCAGCAAAATGAATGGCATTGAAGCTACTTTTTTAATTAAAGAGCATTTTCCAGAAATTAAGATACTTATACAAACTGTTTTTGATGACAGTGAGAAAATCTTTCAAGCTATAAAAGGCGGTGCGTCAGGTTATTTATTAAAAAATGCACCACCGGCTAAACTTTTAGAAGCCATTCAAGATGTCTTTTCAGGTGGTTCAGTGATGACACCTACCATTGCTTATAAAGCATTGGAAATGTTTAGAAAAAGTAATTTTGAATTACCGCCTAACAACTCCTCCATCGCGCAACTCACTGAACGACAAAAAGAGATTTTAGAATGTTTAGTAAAAGGCAAGAGCTATAAAATTATTGCTGCTGAATTATTCATCTCTATTGAAACTGTCAAGTTTCATATCAAAAACATTTACGAAATCTTACAAATCCATTCGCGCTACGAGTTAACTGCCCTTTTTAGAAAATAATTTTTAACTACTTACGTAGTTAAATTTCTGCGGGAAACTGGTTAACATTTAGCTTTAGTTAAATAGATACAATAATTTTAAAAACCCTAAAAACCACTATTTTGTGTGGTTCGTAGTGTTGTTTTTTATATTAATTTTGCATTAATATTTAAAACACGATACTGTAAATTTTCTAAATTACTAATAACATGAATTCATCTATTATCTCCTCATTGAAGACAATCAATAAGCTTTGCATTTTTCTTTGCACGGCTCTAATTTGTAGTTTCAATTTGTTCGCCCAAAATACTTATGATGTTGGTCCAGGATACCCGAAAACCCAACTTAGTCAAGTGCCTTGGTTAACGCTTGCGGCGGGCGATGTCGTCAATATTCATTACGACCCAAATGGTTATCACGAAAAATTTCTGATTTCAACCAGTGGCACGGCTGCGAAACCGATTAAAATTGTCGGCATCGCTGGACCAAATGGTCAAAAGCCCATCATTGATGGCGATAAAGCCAAAGCAATTAAAGGTCAAATAGGTTATCAAGCAACTCAACCTTATGGTTTAATATTTATTGAACCTGCAGCGATGGCAAATGGTACAGATGCTTCAGCGTATGGACCTATTCCTCACGACATCGTTATTGATAATTTAGAGATTCGCAATGCGCATCCCAACTTCACTTATTCTGTTAGCGGTGGTGCTCAACAAGCGTATTCTTCTTTTTCATGTGGTATTTATGGCGAGCGTGTGCAAAATTTTGTAGTCCGCAACTGCAATTTCAATCATTGTGGTTTGGGTTTGTTCATCAATTCTAAGTTCGGAACACATGCTTTATCGCAAAACATTTTGATTGAACGCAACACTTTTACACAAAATGGTGTGAGCGGCGACGGTCACGACCACAATAGTTATATAGAGGCAGTAAATGTAGTATATCAATACAATTTTTATGATCATTTAGTAGCGGGCGCACCTGGAGCAAGTGTTAAAGATCGTTCAGCAGGTAACGTTTTTCGCTATAATTGGATTGTTGCTTCTGAAGGTCATGCTATACAAATTCCTGAAACGCAAGGCGGTTTGGGTTATATTGATCAATTACCGAGCTATCGACAAACTTATATCTATGGCAATATTATTTACAATGGAAAAGTAGGTGCATCGCGCATCATTCGTTACGGTGGCGACCAAGGCATCTATCAAAATTACCGTCAAGGAACGCTTTATTTTTATAATAATACTGTTATAAATGAGGGAGATAAATATGCCGTGCCTGGTGCTTTGCGCTGGTCAACGTCATTGTTTTTATTGCCTGATAGTGGTGAAGTCGGTCAAACAACGATTAAAGAAATAGTGGATTGCCGCAATAATATCATCTATAACCAAGCATCAACACCAGGCGCATTGGCTTCAACACTGGAATTGATGTCAACAGATTTAACTGGCACTGTTAACATGACCAACAATTGGGTCAGTCCGAATACAGTTGATATGCACGCATATTACAACATTCCTGTCAATCTCGGAAAGGTCAACCACGTCAATACATTTTCGGGCAATAATGGTGTCAACAATCCGAATTTTAATAATTATTCTACACAAGATTACACGCTTTCCGCCCAGTCTAACGCCATCAACAAAGGAACGGTATTGATTGGTGGCGCTCTGAATTATCCTGTTTTGGAAGAATATGTTAAGCAATTGACCTCAAAACCGCGCGTTGTAGTTGGACCGATTGACTTGGGCGCTTACGAAAATGTTTTTGTTGCACCAACGCTCGTGTCGGGTGTGAGTTTAACTCCACCTTCAATATCTTTAGGAATGGGACAGAATGCTACACTTATTACGACGATTTTACCTCTCAATGCAAGCAATAAAAATATCACATTCAGCAGTAGCAATACCACAGTTGCGACTGTGTCTCAATTAGGTGTCGTGACAGGCGTAAGCGGTGGATCAGCAACAATTACTGTAACAACTCAAGATGGGAATTACACAGCTATATCGCAAATATCAGTCAAACAAACTGTAGTGGGATGGAATTTTAATAATAAAACGACGAAAGCATCGAGTGGCATCCCCACCAATTTAAACCAAAATATTACGCGAGAAGCTGGTTATTCAGGTGTATTCGATTACAGTGTTGCGGGTGTTACTGGTGCCAGCACAGATTGGTCTTTGAGTTCAACAAACTGGGATAATGGCGCGAATACTAAATATTGGATTGTCAATTTTGCCACAACAGGCTATTACAGCTTATTACTCTCGTCTGCTTTACGCGCAAATGGTTATGGTCCACAAGATTTTGCCTTGCAATATCGCGTTGGCAATGCAGGTGCTTGGACGAATTTAGTAACAGTCAAAGATTCGATAGATTGGATAAAAGGTGCGGTTTCAAATTTAGCATTGCCCAAAACTTGCGAAAATCAGGCATTGGTACAAATTCGTTGGTTATCGGTTTCCAACACCACGCCAGCAAATATACCCGTACAATCAATAGGCTCTGGACGTATTGACGAAATTACGATTGTAGGCGATAATACACCACCCATATCTATATTGGGTTTGGTTCAAAAAAATGACACAAAAGCGTCTGCGGCAGTAAAACTCTATCCCAATCCTACATATTCAGAGATGAATGTGAGCGTTAATTTTGATACGCCTTCCCGCCTACATGTAAATTTATTGGATGTAAGTGGGCGTGTTTTGAAAGAATTCAATTCCATCGAATCCGTTTCCCACCACGAAATATTATTAGATTTATCAACTTTTGCTGAAGGTATTTACTTCATTCAAGTTGATAGCCAATTAGAGCGAATTGTGCAAAAGTTTGTAAAAATTCAATAAATAATTTAGTTAAATCTTACTTTTCTTGTAATTATTTAGCTTTAGCTAAATAGATACCTTTCTCCTTTCAAATTTTTATCATTTTTAAATTTTTTCCTCAATGAAATTACAATTTCTATTTTCAAGCATCGTGTTAGTGCTTTTGCTTAGTACACCAAATCAAATTCAATCACAACCACTCGCAGTACCAGTGCTTTTATCACCTGCCAATGCAGCAACAAATCAAACAAGTTCCGTTAAAATAACTTGGCAAGCAGTGCTCGGTGCTGATAAGTACAAAGTATATGTTGGTTCAGCCAATCATTTTAATGATGTAGTAAATGACACTAACTATGCAGGTACAAGTTATCAATTAAGTAATTTACCGAATGGTACTTACACTTGGAGATTAAATGCCAAACGCTCAAGCCCTTATCAAACCAGCGAAGTGAGTGCTGCATGGACTTTTACTGTCGTTGGCTCAACAAATGGTGGCGGCAATAATGGTGGCGGAACAACAGGACTGTTAACTCCTTCACTTATTACACCAACAAAAGGCTCTATTTTACAAGTTTTAGGTGCCAATTTAAGTTGGACATCGGTAACCGGGGCAACATCGTATATTGTTAAAGTTGCTACCGATGCACTTATGACTAATGTTGTTTTTACTGACAATGCAGTGACCACAACCAATCGCATTGCACAGAATTTAACTTATAATACAGGTTATTATTGGACGGTTCAAGCCGCCAATGCAACATCTAAAAGTGCTGTATCGAATGTTGGCGCATTTACAACAATGCCCGATAATCCGAATGCTGTTACAACCCACCCTCGATTGATGTTTACTCAAGCCGATTTACCGCGTTTGCGTTCTTGGGCAACGGCGAGTAACCCTATGTATGGCTCACTGCAAACGGCATTGAGTAGTGCTATCGGATATTATAACAGCAAATTTTTTCCCAATGGACAACCTAATCCAGTTTGGCCCGATAACGGTGGTACGACTTGGACTGCAGCGGTGACAGAATCCTACGCAGAATTTTTTGCTTTTTGGTCTCTTATTGACCCTGTTGTTGCAAATCGCCCAATTCACGCACAACGTGCGCGTAATTTGTTAATGTACGTCATCAATCAAGCGAGTCTAGGCAAATCGGCAGGTGTTCCTTTTCGTGATCCACAATTTATGACGTATGATCGCTCCCGTGTTTATGGTGAAGCATGCCCGTTAACTGTAGATTGGATTTACAATGCTAAAGATGCTCAAAATAATGATATTTTAACAACGGCAGATAAAGCTAAAATCAGAGATGTCTTTAGAACTTGGTGCAACGACCAATTAACGGCTTATAACCACCCAACACCCGTAGGTTTATCAAATGATAAGTCTATATCCCTGACAAATCGCTGGATTTTGAACAATTATTATTCTGGTCATGCGCGCAATTTAACGTTTATGTCACTTTCATTAGATGCAGCAGATGACGCCCCCGTTAACCCCAATTTACATTTTTCTGCATTGGATAATAGTCTGAGAAGTTATATCTACAATGCTACTGGCGCGTGGCTGTATCAGCAATACGCGCAATTTGAAACCCCATCTGTTGTTTCTACCGATTATAACGTTCCAGCAAATGGTCTGGGTATGGGAAGCGGCGGATTTTCTGCTGAAGGTTCGCTTTATGGACAAAGTATTGGTTGGGTTTCTGAAGAGCTTTTAGCTTTAAAAAATGCAGGGTGGATGGATGAAAACGTTATCGGAAAACAAGCTCGATTGTACAATAATGCTTACTGGACTCGCCTCATGAATGCGCTCATAAATACTATTGCGCCTGCTCCACAAGTTCCAGCGTCTGCTTCTTATCTCGGACCCGTTTATTTTGCTGCCAACTATGGCGATTTGCTCAGATCTTGGGTAACACAAGAAATATTTGATGTCACTGCTGCGATTGGATTAACGGCTATGAAATCGGGCGACCAAAATCTTTTGAATAAATCGCTGTGGTTTTCAAAAAATGCTTTAGAAGGTGGTAGCACAAACTGGATACAACGCGCCAGCAATATTTGGCCCAATAGTTATGCTACGGGTGGAATAAATTATTTCCTTCTGTTCGATCCTGCAACCAGCGCCAATGTACCTGATCCACGTCCGAGTATGCCTACAACATTCGTCGATAATTCTTTAAATCGCATTTCTGCCAGAACAGATTGGAGTACTACTGCAACTTGGTTCGATTGGCAGTGTCACTGGACGGGTATTAATCACCAAAGTGGCGATGGTAACCAATTTGAATTTTATAGAAAAGGGGAGTGGTTGATTAAAGAAAGAAGTGGGTATTCAAACGATGGCATTGGCTATACGTCTGAGTTTCACAATACTTTAGGTTTACAAAACGATGTACCCGCCAATCTTCAATGGTTTGAAGGTGCTACTTCTTCACGCGGTGGTCAATGGACAAATGGTGTAAATAATGGCGACCCGAGTGCAATAACAAGTGTTGGAAATGGTTTTGTCTATGGAACAGGCGATGCAACAAACTTATACAATCGCTATAACGCTACCGATATTCTCTTCGCGAGTCGCTCCATTGTGTGGCTTGAACCTAATTTTATTGTGGTGTACGACCGTGCAAAATCGAAAACAGCCAATCGTTTTAAACGTTTTTTCTTGCAGTTCACCGCACCACCTGTCATTTCAGGCAAAAATGTAACAGTTAGTACGCCAGGTGGACAAAAAGTTTATGTTTCTAATTTGTTGCCAACTACTTCTGTTCTGACAACAGCTCCATCTGAAGTACTCAATAGCTTAGCGCAATTGGAACAAACAACGAGTGAACTTAAAATTGAAGATCCAACAAATCCGAGTGATATTAGATTCTTGAATGTTATTCAAGGTGCTGATGGAAATGTCTCAAAAGATGTAGCGGGTTCTATTCAAAGTTTTGCTGGTACTTTATTCGAAGGTTCAATAGTTAAAAATATTGCTGTTTTATTCCCAAATGTCTGGAATGCTGCTTTCTCCACCACATCTTATACTGTTCCATCTTCAGTTACAAGTCAAATTGTTACGGGTTTAACACCCAATGGTGGTTATACGGTTAATTTAACACCAAATGGAAACAATGTTACGGTGACTATTACTAATGGCGGCAGTACATTAGCTGATGCAGGTGGTGTTTTGGTGATTGGCAATACTGCAATCAGTGCTTTGGTGAATCATTCAACCAACTTAAAATCCAGTGCGCTTCAAGCATCGCCCAATCCTTTTTCTGATAATACAATTATTAGCTACGAACTTACAGAAGAAACGAAAGTGGGTTTGAAAGTGGTGAATATTTTAGGTGAAGAAGTGGCGATTTTAGCAAATGACGAATTGCAACAAATTGGTAGCTATGAAAAAGTTTTCAATGTAGGCAATTTGCCGAATGGGATTTATTTGTGTTCGCTCAAAACAGGCAATAAAATTGAGAATTTGAGAATAGTGATTAATAAGTAGTCTCGACGAGAATCGAACTCGTATCAAAAGTTTAGGAAACTTCTATTCTATCCATTGAACTACGAAACCAAGATTAGCTATGAGCTATGAGCTATGAGCCTCTCGTAGATTGTCGAGAAAAGCTCATAGCTCATAGCTCATAGCTAAACTTGTGGTCGCGAAAGGAATCGAACCTTTATCAAGGGCTTCGGAAACCCTTATTCTATCCGTTGAACTACGTGACCAATTTTTTACAAAATTAATTCAAAATATCTAAACCTCGTAGGTTTTTTTAGACCTACGAGGTTTTTTACACTAAACGTTAAACAAGAAGTGCATAACGTCGCCATCTTTAACGATATACTCTTTGCCTTCTAATCTGAGTTTGCCATTATCGCGTGCTGCTTTTTCACCGCGCAGCGTAACATAATCATCAAAACCAATCACTTCAGCGCGAATAAATCCACGTTCAAAATCGGAGTGGATAACGCTGGCGGCTTTTGGTGCTGCCCAACCGCGTTCAATTGTCCAAGCGCGCACTTCTTTAACACCTGCTGTGAAATAGGTGTATAAATCTAAAAGTTTGTAACAAGCGCGAATAACTTGATCGATACCCGGTTCAGTCAAGCCAATTGTTTCTAAATATTCTAAACGCTCTTCACGCGTATCTAACTCAGCAATTTCTGACTCAATTTGTGCACAAATCAATAAAACTTCTGCTTTTTCTGTTGCAACTTCTTTCTTTAGGGCATCAGAAAATTTATTTCCTGTACTTGCAGATGCTTCATCAACATTACAGACATATAAAACGGGTTTAGCCGTCAAAAGCATCATTTCATCGAGAACTTCTTTATCATCATTGTCACTAATCGGAAATTTACGCGCAGGATTGCCATCATACATGAATTGGTAAATCCGTTTTGCTACTTCTAATTGAGATGCTGCATTTTTATCGCCGCCTTTTGTGTTTTTTTGATACGTATTAACGCGTTTTTCAGCCGTCTCTAAATCTTTTAACAAAAGCTCGTTGTCAATAATCGTTTTATCGCGTATCGGGTCAACCGAATTTTCAACGTGAACAATATTATCGTCCTCAAAACAACGCACAACATGAACTAATGCATCTACTTCGCGAATATTGGCTAAAAACTGATTTCCCAATCCTTCACCTTTGCTTGCGCCTTTTATCAATCCTGCAATATCAACAATTTCAACAGTGGTGGGTAAAATGCGTTGTGGCGATACTATTTCTGCCAATTTATCTAAACGTGGGTCAGGCACAGTAATCATTCCAATGTTTGGCTCTTTTGTTGCGAATGGATAATTTGCAGCTAAAGCCTTAGCAGAGGTGAGTACATTGAACAGGGTTGATTTTCCGACGTTGGGTAAACCAACTATTCCGCATTTTAATGCCATACTAATTTTTATTTTTTGCGGCGCAAAGTTAGTTAAAACAAATGTAATTACTTATTTAAGTGTAATTTCCCGCAGAAATTTTCGCAGAAATTCGCTAAAACTTAACTCCAAAGGTGAATTTGTGTTTCAAAAGGCTTTAGTAAAGATTTATGAATTGATTGCTCTGAAGCCGATAAGTTTACAAAACAAAGATAACGTTTTCCTTTCTGGGTATAATCAATTGAATAAACTTCATTTTCAAAAGGTACAACTGAGCGAACAATTCTATCTTTCAATTCAAAAATTTCTTTGTATTGTGCCAAAATTTCTTCACTGTATTCACTAATATCATCAGAAATAAATAGCAAATTGCCGAGAAGCGTGTTGACCATTTGAATGGTGCGTTGTTGCGTTGGAGTAAGTTTATGGTTTTTATCGCGCAGGATAAAAACATCTGGATCATTTTGAAATCCGATATTGTTTATTGACCAACGACCAAGTATTGATCTTAATGCGACAATTGTACTCACACGTTCGCGATGGCGCAAAAATTTGAGGAGTTTGTTTTCCCATTCTAAATTTATGTCTGCACCGACGCGACAATAATTAAATATTCCAAACCCAGATGCTAACGGTACACCACAACCCAAAATCATTTTATCTCCGCATATATCGCGTATAAAAGTGAGGGCATC
>JAYWBA010000148.1:0-5116 GCA_043781915.1 Saprospiraceae bacterium | reverse complement strand
AATAGCCCAAAAACCAAGTTTAAACGCTATTGAAACAGTTAAAAAATGTAGCGCAGGTGCAAATGGTAATATTTTCGATTTAACCCAATCGAACGCTGGGGTGCTTGGAAATCAAATAGGAAAAGTCAATTGGTTTACTGATGTCAATGGGAATAACTATATTTCTAATCCTTCATTCTATTCAAGTGGTAGCGGTACCGTTTTCGCGCAAGTAATAAATGCTGATAATTGCAGTTCCAATCTACAAGCTGTTCAACTCAATTTGGTTAATCAGCCACAAACAGGAACAGCTTTACAACCACTCAAAATTTGCTTTCGAACGGGCGGATTAAATCTCATCCGATTAGACAGTTTGATAGTTGGTGCACAAACAGGTGGCGTTTGGACAATTGCAATAGGTAGTCAACAACCTGCTGCTGCTTTCAATGCGCTTAACGGAACGCTTAATGCGAATGGATTGGCAGCAGGCACATATAAGTTCAAATACCTAATAGCCAATACGTGTGGACAGGCTGAAACAACAGTTGAAATAAATATTGGTAATCAACCAATTGCCAATGCAGGTACTGATGATATAATTAATTGTAAAAAAACAGAAATTACACTTCTTGGCTCGCCTGAAATTGCAAACATAAGTTACGAGTGGAAAACGCCAACAAAAACCATTGCTGGAATTAGTATCACAACGCAAGAAATTGGCGCACACACTTTCATTGCTACGGATAATGCGAGTGGATGTAAATCGAGTAGCTCAATAAATATTAAGCAAGATATAGAAAAACCAATAATTAGCAATATTAGTACGGTTGATGCAAAATGTTTTAATTCTTCCGATGGCAGTATAAAAATTTCAGCAAATGTAAGTGCAGATAATCTTCCGCTGACTTATAAAATAAATGATGGGAGTTGGGGAACTCTAAATACAATCAGCAAACTCAATCGTGGTGATTATACGGTTACTGTTCAAGGAAAAAATTTTTGTACTTCTTCAAAAACTGTTATAATCAACTCGCCTATTCAATTTACCGAAAAAATCAGTTTTCCACCCTGCCATTATTTTATAGGTAACGATGTGCAGTTTCAGCTTGATAAACAAGGTGGCAAAATACCTATACAATACGTTTGGACAACCACTCCAAAAATAAGTTTGAGTTGCACAAACTGCGCAACGCCCAAATTTATTATACTCGATACATCGAGTTTTCAAATTCGAACTGTAGCAACCGATGCTTCAGGATGCGTAGCAATTGATAGTTTTTATTTCGATAAAATTAAAGAAAATATTGCACCCGATGTTATAACGCCAAATGGCGATGGTTTAAACGATGTGTTGGCTTTTCCAGATTTAGAATGTAGTAAAGATCCCACACAGTTCATAGATAACGAATTCATGGTTATTAATCGTTGGGGGACTGTGGTTTACCAAGTAAAAAACTACGATAATACTTGGGGTGGAACAAATCAAAGTGGTCAATTATTGCTCGAAGGTACGTATTTCTATGTTTTAAAACTCAATATTGGTCAAGGCAGAGTGTATCATGGCAGTGTTTTAATTATTCGATAAAAATTTACTCATGAAAGAGATTTACTTTATTCTGTTCATATCTGTTTGTTCAAATTTTTTACAAGCGCAGCAATTACCGCTATTCACACAATACCGCGAAATGCAAGGTATCATTAATCCCGCGGCTATCAATCGCGATTTTATCCGTTTAAAATTGAAGGGTGATTTTGGCGCAAGCTATAGAAAGCAGTGGATTGAAGACCCTCAAGCACCAACCACTTTAATGGTGCATGCTGAATATTTGCAAAGCATTGCTAATTCGCATTTAATTTCTGGTTTATACGCCATTGATGATAAACTCGGGAAAGAAAGCACCACAGGTATTTATGGTCGATTGGGTGTTTTAATTTCTGACAGACCTAAAGATTATGGATTTTCTGCGGGTTTAAACGGTGGCATGGTGAAGTATCGCATTAAATTTAGCGAACTCACTGCGCGCGATATTGAGCAAGGTTTAAGTATTGACCAACAAAAATGGCATCCTGACATCGGTGCAGGTATTTTCGGATATACCAAACTCGGAAATAATAGTTTAGTATATGCAGGCTTATCTATACCGCAAGTTTTTGGCTTTAAATCAATCTCTTTTAACGACAATCAAAACATTGCCACTTATCGCCATTACTATTTAACAGGTGGATATATTTTACCCTTAAACAACGAAAGCACATCGCTCGAGTTTTCGACTTGGACAAAATTTGTACCTAACACAACACCCAATGTGGATTTAAATCTGCGCTTTAATTTTAAAGATCTGATCCAAATCGGTGCAGGATATAACACCAATAACAGTCTTTCGCTCGAAGCCTCTTACACTTTAGTTTCTGATGATGCTTATGATTTTGTGGGTTTATGGCGCATAGGTTACAGCTATAATGTCAATTTTTCTTCTACCTCCAATTATTTAGGAAACTCGCATGAAATCCATTTATCCATCGCTTTTGGTGGCGATTAAATACCAAATGTTCAAAAGGTACTTTCATAGTTTGTGTTTGTCTTAAAGCGCGATTTTACACCATTTGTAACGTCGCGTTTTTTTATTCGTGCAGGTTATCGGCTAAATTGACCAGTTGTTGTTTTTTAAAATATGATTTTCTCTTTGCTTTATAACTTTGAATCATTAATTCATTCAGCTTAATTCATTCAAGACATGAAACCTCTAAACTATTTTAATTGTATGCGATTTAGCCTAACACTTCTCATTTGTTTTACTTCAATTTTTTATTTAAGTGCTCAAAAAAAGACAACGGATCTTTTTCAAACGGCTGAGTCAGTTCGTGCGTTTGAAAAATCTAACAAATGCTCTGATATTTTATATTCGATTTATAAAGAAAATTCAGTAAAATGTTCAAATACAACTGCTACAATTATTGATTGCTTTGATGAAAATAGATATAATGGCTTTGCAGGAAAATTACGAATACCAGTAAAATGTTTTTTAGGCGGATCTATTTTAAATAAAACTTCACAATTAGATGTTCAAGATGTAATTTCTGGTGTAAACTCATTTTATGCTACTAATAACGTTCCCATCGAACTTTTCATTTTTGAATATAAGTTAGATTATAACGAAACTGATATTTATAAAGAAAATAAAGAAGAATGGGAAAATTATATTAACTCAATAAATCATAATCTGTTAAATATATTCTTTGTAGATAATATAGTAGTTAATGGGCTACGTAACTTTGGGCTAGGTGGATTTCCTGATAAAGATGATGTTAATGGTATTTTAGTCCTAAATAATAAACTTTTACATAATTATCAAGTAAGTAATAAAGTAATTGATGTAAATGTATCTGCAAATCTTGCACACGAAGTTGGACATTTTTTGGGATTGTTTCATACTTTCGAGACTTTCAGAGGAAATAACCCAAATAGTTGTGAGTCATTCGATTTAATTACAGATACGCCTCCTGATATTCAAGATGCCAAATCCAAAAACTTAATGAGTTATGGAGAGTCGTTTCAACCTGATAAATCATTAACAATTGATGTAATTCCTGAAATTACACCTTGCCAAAAAGCCAAAATGATTGATATTCTTTTCCATTGTAAAAGTAATTTTAATGTGGAAGTGAAACCAGATGTTCCAAAATTAGCCTTAAGCGAGAATCTGAATAATAGTATACAAACAACAACTATAAATATCAAATCAGATGGTTCAGATGCGCCTAAATTATTTGCTTTTTTAACAAGTTCTAATAGAACGAATACTGGTAATTTTGCAACATGGGAACTTTGGAATGGAACGAAGTTAAATGAATTTGGCGGTCATATTTTAGACCTGAAATACTTATTGGATAATAAATTTATAAAAAGTAAACAAACTTATACTTTAAAAATTTACGACAGAGGGATTTATAACCCAGGTTGTCATAGTGAGCCCGTTGAGGTTGGAATTAATGTAGTAGATGCAACAGTAGGTACAATAACTACTAATCCTACAAGCCTTTCATTTTCTGCAAGTGCTGGTGCAACTGAAGTTAAAAAATTTACCGTTACATTAACAAATTTAAAAGATTGGTTAATAAAAGATGGAGTTACGCCAGATTGGGTTACAGCTAAAAAAAATAGCAATGAAGTTTCGGTTACTTGTAACTCTAATATTCAAAGCACAACTACGCAATCTCGATCCGCTAAAATTACTATTGTTGGTAATAATGGCAGCACAGCAGATGTAAGTATAAACCAAGATGGAAATGTTGTAGTGAATAATTATAACTTACAACTCACTTCAGCAGTCACAATTTCACCGAGTTCTGTTACACAAACCCAATCGGCAACAGTAACAGCAAAATTAAAAAATACAGGTAATTTAGCTTACACGGGTAAAATAGCTTGCCAAATTTGGAGTGCGGATGGCTCAAAGCAATTAGACGATTTTGCCGCCGTGCAAGACGTTACCATTCCTGCAAATAGTGCAGAAATACCATTGAGTTTTACGAAAAAAAGTTTTACAAATCTTTCTGGGGGCTATCAAGTTAAAGTTGCGTATTCGTATTCCAATTCGGCGGGTACTCAGCTGTTTCCTGCACTGACAGGCGCAACAAACGGCATTGGATTTACTGTAACTGGGCCAGTAACACCAGCAAATCTTTCATTAGGAAGTGCGATGAGTTTTGGTACAACAACTTTAACTACGGGTCAAAACTATTCATTTACAACATCTATTAAAAATACGGGCGGAACAACTTGGAATGGTACTGTATATTTAAAACTAAATGGTGCTACACTTGCTTTTCCGAGTTATACAATAAACGCGAATGAGACAAAGCAAGTTTCAATAGATTATACACCACCAGCTACAGATGTTGGAACGAACAAAACGATTGAGCTTTTTTATCAAACAAATAGTCAAGGAGCAGAGACTTTGATACCTTCGGGTAGTTTTACAAACCCAATATCAATCAATATTGTATCTCCAGTAACACCTATTTCATTGTCTGTTAATCCAGTTTCACACAGTGTAACTGCTAATTCAAATAATACTTTAGTTTCAACAGTTACAACCAATGCCAGTTCTTGGAGTGTAATAACAAATAGTCCAGC
>JAYWBA010000147.1:0-34735 GCA_043781915.1 Saprospiraceae bacterium | reverse complement strand
AATTAAGCAGCTTCACGCTCAAATTCATCTCTCAACGGAGTTCCAATCATGCCAAATTGCTCATCTTTAAACTGGCTAAATGATTTTAATTTCATAGTCTTTCAAAATCGCTTTGTAGAACATAAAGTAGTATGCCATAAAACAAAAAAGGTTGCCATTAAGACAACCTTTTGCGGAACGGACGGGACTCGAACCCGCGACCCCGTGCGTGACAGGCACGTATTCTAACCAACTGAACTACCATTCCAAAAAACTATCTTTTTGTTGGACTCGACTCGAACCCGTCCCTACATGTAGGGATGACAGGCACGTATTCTAACCAACTGAACTACCATTCCAAAACCTCTATTTTGCAATAGTGGCGCAAAAGTAAAGGGTTTGCTTGAAACAGACAAATTTTTTTACTTAAATTACATTATTTTTTTTTCGATGCACTATAAACCATCTGTACGACTTATTTTTGAGAACTTTTTTAAACGGACACTCAGTTTTAAGTAATTCAGTATGACTTTTTTAGATTTTGAAAAACCGTTAGAAGCACTTTATCAGCAACTCGATAAGGTGATGCAGATTGGCGAGCAGGGCGATGTTGACATAATGCCCATGCGCGAAGAACTAGAGCGCAAGATAAAGGATAAAATTAAAGAGATTTATTCTAACCTTTCTGGTTGGGATAAAGTGCAATTGAGCCGACATCCTGAGCGCCCTTATACATTGTACTATATTGAAACGATGTGCGATAATTTTATCGAATTACACGGTGATAGAACTTTTGCTGACGATAAAGCAATTGTAGGTGGCATTGCCCAATTAGCGGGTCGAACAGTTGTTATTCTCGGTCATCAGAAAGGGAATAACACGAAGATGCGCCAATTTCGCAATTTCGGGATGGCGAATCCAGAAGGATATAGAAAAGCTTTGCGACTAATGAAACTCGCTGAACGTTTTGGTTATCCTGTCATTTGTTTGGTCGATACACCGGGTGCAAATCCAGGCATAGAAGCAGAAGAGCGTGGACAAGCTGAAGCGATTGCGCGCAATTTGTTTGAAATGGCGCAGCTCAAAACGCCACTCGTGGCGGTTATTATTGGTGAAGGTGCATCGGGCGGCGCTATCGGCATTGCGCTCGGAGATCGCGTTTTCATGCTCGAAAACACATGGTATTCGGTTATTTCGCCAGAAAGTTGTTCGTCTATTTTATGGCATACATGGGAATATAAAGAGCGCGCTGCCGAAGTTTTACAACTCACAGCCGACCACATGTATTCGTTTGGTTTAATAGATGGCATAATTCCTGAACCGCTCGCAGGTGCGCACACCGCGCCTGAAGAAACGGCACATACATTAAAAATGTGGCTCAAAAAATCGTTAGATGAATTGATGCTTATGCCAACCGATGTTTTGGTGTCTGAGCGCGTAAAAAAATACGAACGCATGGGTACTTACGATGTTTTAACGCAAGATGCACTAAAGGAGAAAGACGCGAAAAAGAAAAAATTGTAGAGACAAGGCTGTGCTTTGTCAGACATGGGTAGTGAGTTTATGATTTGTTTGCCTCTAAATTAATTCATCTAAAGCACCACGCAATTCATTAAACGCGTGGTTATCAGTTGCTTTTTTAGCTACTACCATGCCCATTTCATACGCTTCAATAGCTGCGTCGGGCTGGTTTGTACGCGCGTAGAGTTTGCCTAAATGGTAATACAAACCTACGTAATTCGGGTCTGCACTTTTTAATTTCGTATAATACAATAGCGCTTGCTCTAAGTCGCCACCGCTTTCATATTCTTTAGCAATAGCAAAGAGGAGAAATGTATCGTTGGCATCTTCTTCGAGGAAAGATTCAAGCTGTTGTAAACGCGGTGTCTTATGCATATTTTGAATTTTGCGACTTAGGTGCGAAAATTTCCCGCAGAAATCCGCAGAAATCCGCAGAAATCCGCAGAAATCCGCAGAAATCCTCGCAGAAATCCGCGCAGAAATCCGCAGAAATTACGGTTTTTTTAAGGTATAGTTTTTGATTAGAATCTGCGGATTTCAGCGAAAGTTTCAGCGAATTTCTGCGGGAAACTTCTCTACGAGTGCTTTAACTTTTGAATTACAATCAAACAGAAAATAATTTTGTTCGTACAAAGAGTGCAAATGTAGCAATGAACTTTGCTGATTCTTTTCTTTTTCAATATTTGACTAAATAAGTTTTAAACATACTTTCATCAATGGTCGCTAAGATGTAATTTTGTAGCCCCATGATAATCTGCTGGAGCGAAACTACATTAAAGAAGCTGTTTGAGTTATCTGTTTTGAGTTGAAACTAAGTATTTTTATCCCTACAAGTAGGGACCAAAATTTTCCCCATGTAGCACTGCTATATGTCAAAAATTTTTGAACCTTTTATTAAAAAATACAATACTTTCAACTCAAAACAGATAACTCAAACAGCTTCTAAAAAGCATGGGCTTAATAAGATTAAGCCCACGCACAACTATTAACGCAAATCATAAGCATTATCGGCAAGGTTTGCCGACAATTAATATGAAGTATGAACAAAAGTAAATTTATTTTTGTATTTTTCGACTAAAAAATACGGATTCATTCAAAAAATGTTAAAAAAAATGCCTTTTTTTAACATTTAAAGGCTGAGTAACATAAACCAATCTAATAACCAACTATTTCCAATTCTAAGAAACTGTTTAAGTTTTCTAAGAAATTCGCAATTTACTCCCGTTACATGTACCAATGACTTTTACATCGAATGATTCGCCAATGAGCGGCGTGTTATGCGATTTTGAAACGATATCTTCTTTATTAAAAATAAAAGTTTCGAGAGAAAAAAAGGTGATTTCAGCTTTCTCGCCAACGGCGATTTTTGGTGCTTGAATTTGCAAAACTTTTCGAGGTGCTGTTGACCAAAGTGCGACGTAGTCAGGAAGTGATAGAACATCCTTTAAAGCACGATAACCCAGAGCAAATGCCGTTTGCAAACTGATATTGCCAAATTCAGCTTCTAAAAATTCGGTGTCTTTATTATCGCTATCCATAGGCGTGTGAAGCGAGTTTAAAAATTGAATTGTCCCATCGACAACGGCAGCGATAAGTGCTGATTTATCGGTTTCGCTGCGGAGTGGTGGCATGAGTTTATAGTGTGTATCGAAGCCTGAAACCTGCGCATCCGTAAAGTTTAAATGCCAAACTGATGTACTTGCAGTCAGATTTAGTTTTTTTTCTTGCGCTTGTTGAATAATTTTTACTGATTCTTCTGAACTAATGCCAAAAACGTGCATGCGCGAATCGGCGTATTCCAACAGTTGAATATCGCGTGAAAGTGCCAATGTTTCGGCTAAAGTAGGAATACCTGTTAATCCTAAACTTACAGACATGATTCCTTCGTGAACAGAACCTCCCTGCGCTAAATCGGCATTGAGCGGTGTATTTATAATTAATCCACCAAACGATTTAACATATTGCAACGCCCGCATCATCACGCCCGAATTTTTTATGCTGTGCGTTCCATCGCTGAAAGCCACTGCTCCAAATTCGTGCATGTCCATCATTTCAGTAAAATCGCGACCGTTAATATCGGTTGTGACAGCACCAATCGGATAAATATTTACACCCGATTTTCTAGCATGTGCTTTTAAATATAAAATATCCGTTTTGGTTTGAATTGTCGGTGTTGTGTTGGGAAAAGGCGATAAAGCTGTAAATCCGCCGCGCGCTGCCGCTTCTGTAAGCGAGTTTAAATCTTCGCGGTATTCAAAACCTGGGTCGCCATGTAAACAACCCACATCGCACCAACCCATGCTCGCATAAATTCCTTCGGCTTCAATTATTGTATCGCCTTTTTGCGGAATTGTTTTTTCAGAAACATCGGAAATAAAACCGTGTGCATCAATACGCAAACCCGTTTTTAAAAGGGGTGATGCGCTTAAAACATCGACAAGGGTTATGTTTTTAAAAACAATTGGAAGGTGCGCAACAGACATATTGTATTTCGGATACCGTGTTTTGAATAAGTAGTGCAAAAATAACTCGAATTAAATGAATTTTTGGAATTTATAGAATTTGCAATTGGAAATTCAAGAAATTTGTTTATTTCGACTTAAATTGAAGATTAAAAATGGTGTGCAATGAAAATTAAGTTTTAATGTAGTTATTCAGCTAAAGCTGAATTGTTAATAAGTTTCCCGCAGATTCAGCAGATTTTCTCGCAGATTCGGCAGATTGTGATTTAAATTATCGTAAAATCTGCGAGAAAATCTGCTGAATCTGCGGGAAACTACTCTACTTTTATGAGTACCTGAATAGTAACTTAATTTGTAACTGAGTTAAAGCTCTAATTTTTTTCAACAAGCAGCCTTGCAGATTCTGAGGTTTGTACTTACTATACCTTACACGCAACACGCACGCGCCCTTTTGCGTTTATAATGTGCGCATTTTACCGCGCCAAAATGAGTAATAATAAAAGCTTTCCATATCAAGTTCGCATTTTTTTCTGTGCCGTTTTATTCTGCATGGCAACTACTATAGCCGTACAGGCACAACCTGCTGTTTTAGCCGAGCACTATTACGAAAACGGCGAGTACGAAAAAGCGGGCAGTCTGTTTGAAACACTCTATAAAGAAAAAGGTGGTGATTATTATTTCGATAAATACCTCAATTGTTTGTTCAGTTTGCGCAAATTCGACGATGCTGAAAAACTCATCACCAAACAATTAAAAAAAGAACCGAATCGCTCGAGTTTGTATTATACGTACGGTAGAATGTTCGAGTTAAATAATAAACCTGAACGTTCGATAGAAGAATATAACAAAGCGATAGACAAATTACCTGCCGATTTTTCAACTATTGCTGATCTCGCCAGCCAATTCGAAAACAATTCGAAATTCGAATTAGCACTTAAAACTTATGAGCGCGGTGGCATTCTTCTGAAAAATAAAAATATTTTTGGTCTCGGGATGGCGGAAGCCTACCAAAAAATGGATGACACGCCACACATGATGGGCGCGTATTTGAATGCGCTTTCTGATAATGCTGCGGTAATGCCGTCGATAAAATCGCGCATCATGCGGTATGTAACTACTTCAGAAACACAAAAAGATTTTTTAGCTGCACTTTACGCCAAAATTCAAGAAGAGCCTAAAAATGTATCGTTTCCTGAATTGCTTTCTTGGTTTTTTATGTTGAAGAAAGATTATAAAAATGCTTTCCGACAACTTAAATCGGTGGATAGAATGAACGCTGAAGATGGCAATCGCATTTTTAATTTGTGTAACATTGCCCAAAACGATAAAGAGTACGATGCCGCCATTGAAGGATACAGTTATATCATTACTGAAAAAGGTCGATTGAGTCCGTATTTTATCGACGCCAAAAATCAGCAGTTGGTGTGCAAGCGCAATAAATTAGTTGAGGGATTTACTTACACTCAGCCTGAATTGCGTGCGCTTGAAAAAGAATACAATTCTTTTTTAGATGAAGTCGGTAAGAATAATCGCACGGCAACGATTATGGCAGAATTGGCGGATTTAGAAGCATTTTACATAAAAGATGTCGATAAAGCGATTGCACTTTTAGAAGAAGTCATTCATTTGCCGATGCTCGAACCAGAAGTTTTAGACCGCTCGAAACTCAGTCTCGGCGATTTTTATATCGTTAAAGGCGAGCGTTGGGAAGCCACACTTTTGTATTCGCAGGTCGATAAAAGCCACAAAGATGATATTTTAGGCAACGAGGCACGTTTCAAGAATGCCAAACTTTCCTATTATTTCAACGATTTTGATTGGGCAAAAGCGCAATTCGATATTTTAAAATCTGCCACATCAAAACTCATTTCTAACGATGCCATTGAAATGAGTGTTTTCTTGATGGAAAATCTCGATGCTGATTCATCTACAACGGCTCTTGAAATGTACGCGCGCGCTGAGTTGTGTGTTTTTCAAAACAAATACGATTCTGCTTTTGTCATTCTCGATTCCATCAATACGCAATATCCGACCCACCCTATTGAAGACGATGTTTTGTATTTGCGAGCACAGATGTATAAAAATAAGCGCCAATATCCTGAAGCACTCAAAGCCTACTCAATTATTGTAGAAAAATATAAAGAGAGTATTCGCGCCGATAACGCACTGTATGAAATGGCTTTAATTTACGAAACGCGTTTAGACGATAAAGAAAGAGCCAAAGAGCTTTACGAAAAACTATTTACCGATTATTCGGGGAGTACACTTACCGTAGAAGCGCGGCGCCGATTTAGGTTGTTGCGTGGTGATAAAATGCCGAATGAGTAATTCAATTACGAATTTTAAATTACGAATTACGGCTCTTGTAAAGGTTTAGTAATTCCTAATTTACTTCGCAACGCGTAATTCACAATTGATAAGCATTTCAGCTTTAGCTGATAGTTACCGCAATTGTAAATTTCGAAAATAAAAAATCTATTTTTAATTTTTACAAAATTAACAATTGCATCAGTTAAACATAACTATAATTGTGCTGTTTTGGTTGTTAAACTGATTTGCTTAAACATAACTATAGTTGTGCTGTTTGCGCTGCGCAATTTCAAAAATTTAATTTGAATTTTTTTTGCGAAGAATAAATTATTAATTTCTAATTACAACTCTTGATTAACCAGAGTACTTCACAAACCGAAATCTGAAATCCGAAATCCGAAATTGACTATGGTTTATTGGTACATCTTATTTTTAGCTTGTCTCGTTTCCGCCATTTTTATTGCTTCTTTCCTATTAGCCGATTTCTATTACAGTATAGTCAAGTTTTTTTTCGGTAAAGAAGAGAGAAAATACAGTAAAACGCGCTTTGCCATTTCTGCAACAATTGTTGTGAGTGTTATTATTGTGGGTGTTTATTATATTGTGGTGAAAGTGTTTGCCAATGTGTAAGTTTTGTAAGGGCTTTCTTATAAAACCCGAATTAAACCAAAAATCACTATAAAATCTCTGTGGCTTGGCGGCTTGGCAAGAGAATTTGGCTCGCAAAGCCGCCAAGCCACAATCTTTTTATCGCTTTTTGGAACTAAAATTTTAAATCCTAACAACTCTATTTACAAATTTTGTTTGAATTCCAAAAAATAGTTGTAATTTTATTGGAATATCACAAAATTGTATGCTTAAAAAAGGGCTTAATAGTACAATGCACTGGCTTCTGCACAAAAGAATGCAGCGCGTGAGCTATTTTTTAGAGCATGCAGAAGTAGTACAAACTGCGTTAATGCACCAATGTGTTCAATCTTCAAAACTAACCGAATTTGGTCGGCTGCATCAATTAGAAGGAATAAAAAACTACAAAGATTTTGCTGAAAAAATTCCGCTTCAAGATTATGACACCCTCAAACCTTTTATTCGCCGTATGATGCTCGGCGAACCGAATATTTTAGTTGGAGGGAAAGTGAAATGGTTTGCAAAATCGAGCGGAACAACCGAAGATAAAAGCAAATTTATTCCCGTCACCATGCGCAATTTAAAAACCTGCCACTTAAAAGGTGGTTGGGATACAGCAGCATTGATGTACGATGCGCGCCCGCAAGGGACAAATTTTGAAGGAAAAATGCTTTTAATCGGCGGTGCTTACGCGCCATTTTCTGAAAACCCTTATGTTTTCACGGGCGATGTGTCTTCTATCATGCTCGGAAATTTGCCATCCGTCGCTAATTTTATTTATGCGCCGCATAAAAGTATAGCCTTACACAACAATTTTGAAGAAAAAATTGAACTCATGGCGCAATCTCTCATCAAAGAAGATATGCGCACAATTGGTGGTGTGCCATCGTGGACTTTATTGCTTTTGCGTCGGGTTTTAGAAATTACCAAAAAGGAACACATTCTCGAAGTGTGGCCTCATTTACAAAGTTATATTCATGGCGGCGTGAGTTTTGTGCCGTATAAAAAAGTTTTTGAACAACTTATACCCGACAAAAATTTTCAATTTTGGGAGATTTACAATGCCTCGGAAGGTTATTTCGCTACGCAACATTCTCCTGCCGAAAACGATATGGCTTTGCTGTTGCAGAACGGTGTCTTTTTTGAATTTTTACCAGAAAGTGAATGGCACAGTGCACAACCGATAGCGATTCAATTATCGGATGTAGAAATTGGCAAAAAATATGCGCCTGTTATTACAACCAATGCAGGTTTATGGCGATACATTCCTGGCGATACTGTCGAGTTTACGTGCACATCGCCGTTTAAAATTCGTATTTGTGGCAGAATTAACCAATTCGTCAATGCTTTTGGTGAGGAAGTGATGGTTGCTAATACCGATAAAGCACTTGCATCTGCTTGCGATGTATTTGGCGCGCAGGTGCGCGATTATACCGTTGCACCTATTTTTTTCGATGGCGCTCAACGCGGTGGACATGAATGGCTGATTGAATTTGAAAATCCACCGAACGATTTAGAAGCATTTAATACCCATCTCGATACCACGCTCCAAAGTTTAAATTCCGATTACGAAGCCAAGCGATTTAAAAACTTAGCGATGCAACGCCCAAGCGTTCGGCAACTTCCAAAAGGTACTTTTTATAAATGGCTGAAAGCAAAAGGTAAATTAGGTTCTCAGAATAAAGTACCGCGTCTCGCCAATCATCGGCAGTATGTGGAAGAAATTTTAACTTTTGTGTGAGGGTTCAAGTAGAATAGTTTCCCGCAGACTACGCAGACTTTCGCAGATTTTGTGGTTAAAATCTGCGAAAGTCTGCGGGAAACTGGTTAACACAAGAAAGTTGTCTATCACATCTCTATAATAGCTTTGTTACCCGCTAAATGAATAGTTCTAAGCTCTGAAGCACGGGTATCAATATCTAAATCAGCATTTTCTAGTCGCAACACACCGCGGGGACAAACTGCAGAACACACACCACAACCGACACAACTGGCACGAACTATATCTTGTCCGCGTTGTGCATAGTGGCGAACATCGATTCCCATTTCGCAATACGTTGAGCAGTTACCGCAACTAATGCACTGTCCACCATTTGTTGTGATACGGAATTTAGATTTTTTCTTCTGAAAAATACCGAGAATTGCTGCTTGCGGACAACCGAAGCGACACCAAGAACGCGCGCCTAAAATGGGATAAAAACCTGTACCGATAACGCCAGAAAACATAGAACCAATAATGAACCCATACCATTTTGAAAACGACATACTCACGCTGCCTAAAATGCCGCCTCCCCAAAACGAATTCGCCCACAAAAGCAAAGTCATTAAGGTAACCAAAATTAAAACCGTGTAAATTGAAAAGCGTTCGAATTTCCAAGCACCCAAACGTTTATCGCTGAGTTGCCGAAACGGATCACCAACAGTTTCAGCTAATGCACCACAACCACACACCCACGAACAATACCAACGCTTTCCGTAAAAATACGTCAGAATGGGTGTGGCGAAAAATGTGAGAATGAGCGTAACAGCCATGAAAAAGAAACCAATATTACCGATAGTACTGAAATTGTATTTCCAATCGGGAACAAGTTTGTGGTAATCGAGGGGCCAGAAATAACTTAAATAATATTCAGGTTGTTGCAGCCGCACGAATAAATAGGGCAACATGTACGAGAATATCAACTGAAAAAAACAAACGGATACTGTGCGAATGAGTTGATACGGATTATTGCGATATTTCATCGCAAATTTATAGCCCATCAATAAAACAGAACCTGTATAAAACGTGCCGTAAGTAAACCATTGATCGGCAGGTGCATTGCGAATAAAATAACTTAGCGGGTCGAACATTCTGATTAATCCGTACAGGTATTCGGGATACCAATACAAGCAAGTATAAAATGAACACAACAAAATGCCGAGCATAAATCCAAATACGCCACGCATCGTCAAGCTTTTAAACCAAACCCCATTATTTTTTATACCTGCTGGCAAATGCGCGTATTCGCCTTGTACGAAATAGAATGTTCCGACAGAAATTAATCCTAAACAAGCCAGCAAATAAACGATTGAAACAATTCCTTGAAATTGAATGCCACCGCGCGTAAACCACATCAATAAAGGCATAAACAAACCAATGCTGATGGCAGCTAATGCAAACTTTTGTTGCTTCGTTGTGTGCAACGGATTCGGATTGGCGAAAGATAAACTATTTTCAGCGAGCATAACTAAGAATTTAAAATTAATTGTCTGAACTGTGATTCGTTTGATTAATATGAGTACTATGAATAAAGAATGTAAAATCAGGCAAATCAGTTTAATCAGCGGTCAAAAACGTAATTACCTGATTCAAATCGCGTTGCGACGTGTTTTGAATGTGTCTATTATTTTTTGCGTTATATTGCGCAATGAGTTCGGCTTCGGGTTGTCGGTAAAATTCTGGATCGAAATTAGCGAGCGAGAGTTTTTGTAACACATCTTCAATATGTGTTTCTGACTTAATCCATTTTTCACACACTTCATGCCGATAACGCACTCCCATTAAATTAAAACCTTTGACTGCGCCGCTGTTTATATGGTATTGAATGCGAATGGAACGCTCGTGTGTTTTTGCATCTTCCCAATAAATTTGTGCTGTGTGTTCGTCGGGTTTTGTTAGAATATCGCCATACACTTGGTATTCGATATCTAAAAATTTTGCTGAGTTAAACCAAATGCCAGGATTGTATGGTGTCTTTTCTACGCAAATAGTCGTCGCCACCGTTTCACCCATTATTCTGCCCGTGTACCAAACAGCCTCAATAGCTTTTCGACTCGGCATCGGATTTTGAATTTCGGCGCAATCGCCAATAGCGTACACGTCGGGGGTATTCGTTTCTAAATAGTCGTTCACCAAAATACCGCGATTGATATTTAATCCTGTATTTTTCAAGAAATCAACATTCGGGCTAACGCCAACCGTTAAACCTACAAATTGACAGTCAATGCGCTCACCTTTTTTTGTTGTGATGGCATCGGCAATGCCATCGTTATTATCATCCAAAATAGTATTGAGTTCGGCGTTTAACCGCAAATCAATACCGTTTTTGCGAATGATGCGATTCACCATTTCTGACTCTTCGGTTGGTAAAACCGAATTCCAAAAACTATCTTCACGCACTAAACACGTAACAGGTATATGTCGCGAATGAAACATTTCCGCCATTTCAATACCGATTAATCCACCGCCGACAATAACCGCGCACTGAATTTTTTTCGCTGCGTGGCGCTCCATCGCTTCTAAATCTTGATAGTGATACAAACCATGAACACCATCTAAATCTTGCCCGTGCCAACCAAATTTATTCGATTTTGAACCCGATGCAATGATTAACTTATCATATAAAACCGTTTTGCCAGAATTTAGGAATACAGACCTTGCCAGATAATTTACGTTTGTCACTCGCGCTTTAACCAAATCAATCCTATTTTTTTTCCAGAACCAATCTTCATACGGTTTAATATCCTTAAATCGCATGTGCCCCATAAAAACATACATCAAAGCTGTGCGGCTGAAAAAACAATCCGTTTCATCCGAAATAATCGTCACACTGTGATTGCTGTGTTTGCGAATCCACCGTGCTGCTGTTACGCCTGCTATGCCATTCCCGATGATTACTATCTTCATAAATTATTTAGCTTTGATCGATGAAATTTAGTATAAGGTTCAGAGCTCGACCGAAAAACCCAATTGATAAAACGGCGCACTATACACATTTCTGCGGCTGCGCAATAAATCGTTATAAAACTGATAATCGAAATTGATGTGGGTTTTATTAGCAATTTTATACGCAGCACTCAAACCTAAAGTTGTAAATTCAGTATCTTGTCCATTCACAAACGAGCCTCTTCCAGAACCCGTACCAATTTGATTTTGTGTTGTGATGCGCGCATTTGTCCAGAATTCTTTTGTCCATTTATAACCAACCTCCAGACCATAATTCAACTGATTGCTATAACCACCCGTTCGCGCAACAAATTTAGTATGGAATGAAATCCAGCCAGGTAAATTTCCAAGAGAAGACGAAACAGCCAAAGTTCCCCAATAATGAAAATCGGGATAACCCGTAGGCAAATTAATTTGATCGAAATAACCCAATGAATTTATTTTTTGAGCAACCGAAAAATTTGTTTGAGTCGCTGTCGGCAACTCCGCTCCAACTGTAAATGAAACAACTGGAAATTTTTTGAACACTGCCAATTTCAATTCTAATTGCGGATTGCCAATGCCTTTAGCCGCAGAATACCCATCAAAATTTTGAATTTTATACACTGGAAAATTGACTACAGCCGTAATATTATTGGTAACACCATACTCAGCATATAAATTCAAGCTGTGCTGCGTGAAATTATTAGCACCTTGATTTAGAACACCATCGCTGCCATAATATTGGTCGCCACCCGAAAAAGCATAACCTAATTTGGCATAAATACCACCTGCATTGCGTGTCCAACCACTTTGGGCAAAAATGAGATGCTGCGATACAAAAAGTAGCACCGAAAGGAGTAATAATTTCTTCATCGTCTTTTTTGTTCAAACCTGTTAGGTTTTCAAAACCTAACAGGTTTCGTTACTGTCAACTGTTAACTATTTAAGCGGTGCATTTCCAAACGGTATTTTCGCCGCCATGCACCAAATAATAACGTGTGTATATTCGTTGCCAACAGGCGTAGTAATTTTGAAATATTGTTCGCCAATTTTATTGATTGCTCCAATAGCAATAACCGTATTATCGGCGTAAACAGAACCTTTCGAAAGCTCGACAACTGCAGCACCCGATGCAGTTTCCGTTATAAAATTGGTATTAAATTTTAGCCACTGCACACCCGCAGCATCTAAACCAATTTGTACTGTGCCAGAAGTAGCCGGTGAACTCGCTTGCGTTACAAACACACCTGTGCGTTGCACAGTAAAAGCGCCGAGCGGCGTATTCGAAATCACAGATTTTAAAGCAGAACTTGCAATAGTAATATTTGCTGCCGTGTTAAGGAGAATTAAGTTGCTAAAAGCATTATACTCTAAAAGTGAAATTTTAAAATATCTTTCGCCATTCGAATTCAAAAGTGTAATGGGCACATCTGTTTTTGAATCGTAAACTCCATTTTTTGACAATATGAGCGTGTTGATATTTGATCCAAAATCAGTAGTAAAATCGCTCAGTAAATGTATCAAATAGTTATTAGAGCCATCAATACCAAACTCTACAGTACCAAATAATTTGCTACTATTTTGACCAATCAATGAACCTGACTTTAAAATTATAAACTCACCGATTGGACCTGTCGGTAATCTTAGAACATTAACGCTTTCTGTTTTGCTACATCCTGCAATAAACAAAGCCATGAATGAAGCGACTATTATTATTTTTTTCATTGTATGAGTTTAGTTTATTTAAGGGGCGCATGACCAAATGCAATTTTTGCTGCTGCACACCAAATAATTATTTCTGTATATTCATTACCCACAGGCGTTGAAACTTTGTAATATTGTTCGCCTTTTTTATTCATAGCACCGACGGAAATAACCGTATTATCGGAGTAGGTCGCATTCTTTGAAAGCGCAACAATAGCAGCACCCGAAGTGGTTTCAGTCACAAAATCAGCTCCAAATTTTAACCATTGTGCACCTGCGGCATCTAAACCAATTTGCACAGTACCCGAAGTTGCAGGTGAACCGTTCTGATTGATAAAAGTTCCTGTGCGTTGGACGGTTAAATTACCTACAGGTGTTGTTGAAGTAGCTGTTTTTAAAGCTGCTACTCCGAACGATTCTTTAGCGGCATAACAGTAAACAATAAAATAATCGAAACTACTAAATGAATTAGCCGAAATTTTATAGTATTGATCGCCATTAGTGCTGACTAAACTGATGAGCGAATCGGTTGCAGAATTATATGCACCCGTTTTAGATAGAATAAGCGTAACAGCACCCGTACCAAAATCGCTTTTAAAATCGCTTTTAAGGTGCAGCAAATAATTATTTGCTGCATCAACACCCACTTCAATTGTGCCAGAAGTCGCTGATCCGTTTTGAGAATTGATTGTACCAGATTTAATAGCAGTAAACGCACCACTCGGAGATGTAGAATTATTGGGAATGCTAGTAGTATCGACTTTACTACATGCGCTAAAAAATATTATTGCTAAAGAAAAAAGCGTTAAGAAAACGTTTTTCATATCAAGGTATTTAATTGAATTTGAATGAAATAAACTAATAGTACAAAATTGAAGCCTAATGTTCACAAAGTCATCACAAAGTCATCACAAAGTCAATTACGAATTACAAATTACGGCAATTCGAGATGAGCCGTAATTTGTAATTCGTAATTCGTAATTGATTAAAGCGGTTTAATTTGTGCATTCCCGAACGAGGTATTCGATTTTGTGTCGTACAAAATAAAATATGTTGCATTGTTAAACTGAAAGGTTGTAATATTGAAATACTTTTCTCCATTAGCAGTAATTGTACCAACAGAAGTGCCTGTATTTTCATCATAAGTGGCTGTTGTTGAAAGCACGGCTGTTAATGTCGCATTAATGAAAGTGCTTTTAAAATCACTTTTTAGTTTTAAGTAATGATTGTTAACCGAATCAACACCCAACTCAATTGTACCTGAAGCGTTTGAACTGTTCTCTGGAATAATTGTACCTGTTTTAACAGCTTTGAAAGTAAAATTTGTCGTACTGCCAGTCGTAGTGATACTCGGAGCAGCAACATCTTTAATACATGCACTAAAAAACAAAAGCGAAGCTGAAACGATGCAGAAAAAAATATTCTTCATGTGAAATTAAAATTGAACTTGTTTTAACTTTTTGTTTTCAGGCGAAAATGAGTTATTTTTAAATCAAAGAAATATGATTTCAAAATAACCATTTGCAGCCAAAAGAAATAAGTTTAAACAAGTTCTATGTGTAAAATTATTTTTTTGCAAATTTGCAGCATAAATTTCGAAAAATTATCACAAAGTTATACGAGATTAAAAAATGAAACCTATTTTACAAACCGAACACTTGATACTGAGAGAATTTAATACTTCCGATGCTGCTTTTATTATACAGTTGGTGAATAGTGAAGGTTGGCTTAAATATATAGGAGACCGAAATATAAAAACTATTGAACAGGCAGAAAATTATCTGCTCAATGGTCCTTTAAAAAGTTATGCCGAAAATGGATTTGGGCTTTCAATGGTGGCGTTAAAAAAAACGAAAACGCCCATTGGCATGTGCGGATTAATTAAACGCGACACATTGCCACATATCGATATTGGTTTTGCTTTTCTGGAAGAATTTATGGGCAAAGGTTATGCTTATGAAATGGCAAGTGCTGTTTTAAATTTTGCCAAAAACAACTTGAAACAAGCCATTATTTTAGCTATAACATTGCCTACTAATGAGCGCTCAATACATTTACTCAACAAAATAGGAATGGGATTTGACAAATACTTTTCTTTCGATGGCTCGACGGAAGAATTGATGTTGTTTTGTAGCGAGGCGCTTTTAGACTAATTTAACCACAAAGTTCTCTAAGGTTTACACTAAGTTCACAAAGTGAAATCTAAACTTGTGTCCTTTGTGATTGTCTTCGTGAACTTTGTGGTTAAATTGGTCTTAAAGAGATTCAATAATAATTCTTCGAGAGATTGAGTATCAATTGGAACAAATAACATCCTTGTTCTATTTTGCCTTTCTCAAATAAGCAATACTTTTCGGCACATTCACCATTTCAAAATTACTTTCATCTTCAAGGAAATAATGCTTGATGCCTATTTTTTTAGCCACTTTAAAAATTTCTGGAAAGTTAGCCTGACCTTCTCCCAAAACCACATCATTTTCGGCAGGCGTTCCGCCCGAACCGTCACCTTTAATACCTTTTTTCAAATCTTTGACGTGCATCAATTTCCAGCGCTTTTTATATTTTTTCAACAGTGTGACAGGATCAGCACCGCCGTGCAAAGTCCATAAAACATCCATCTCAAAAGAAACATCATTTGGATTGGTATTTTGCACGATATAATCGAACAAGGTACCTTTTTCGTAAGGTTGAAACTCATATCCATGGTCGTGATAGCAAAAGGTCAAACCATTTTCTTTGAAAGTTTTGCCCGCTTTGTTAAAAACTTCAACAGCTTTTTTAGCTTCACTGATGTTAAAATGAAATTTATCTTTATGAGGAATCCAGGCACACATAATATACTTAGCACCTAAAATTTTAGCTGTTTTTATAACCGTATCCAAGTTTTTCTCTAATTGACCAAAATCAACACCTGTTGAAGGAATGCTAATGCCGCGCTCGTCGCAGAGTTTTCTATAAGCTTCGGCTGTCATTCCTTTTGGCACATTCCCTTCCAATTCAGTAATACCAAAAAGTTTAATGGTATCTAATGTACCGACAACATTGGTCGGAAAATGTTTGCGAAAAGTGTAAGCCTGCACACCTACGGGAAAATTGAGCAGCGGAGTTTGTGCATTTACCGTCTCCAAAAAAAGAAAGGCTAATAGGAGTAGAAAATAATTCTTCATAAATAAAACAATCTTTTAAAATTTAGAAAAATGGTAATTATTCGCATAGATAAGTTTCCTGCAGAAAATGGCCTACGTGAGCAGTCACGAAAAATGGTGAGTCTCGTAAGATTACTGAATCTGACGCGAGTCATAAAGGTAAGCGAATTAAACGGTTTAAATGATGGATTTAAAAAATTTTATGCCAAAGCCCTAAAAGAAAATATTATCAATCGATGTTTTCATTTTACTCTAACTTTACCGTACTTTGCAGTTCATTTTTAATTCTTAAATTACATTAATATGGATGCTGCTGCGTTCTTAGAAGATTTAAAGTCGAAAGTTCACCCTGAAGCGATTGCGGGTCATGATACAGTTTTTCATTTCGATATTACGGGCGATACGCCAGCCCAAAAAACAATTCAAATCGCAGATGGCAAACTCGAAGTTTTTGATGGTTTGGTAGGGGAAGCCAAATGCACGGTAAAAGCCAATGGCGAAACACTATTAAAATTAGCTACAGGCAAAGAAAATCCGATGATGGCATTTATGATGGGTAAAATTAAGATTTCTAATCCGGGCGAGATGATGAAATACGCAAAAATTTTTGGAATGATGTAGGTTTTCAAAACCGCGTAGGTTTTGAAAACCTACGCGATATAGACAAGTATATTTTATTAATTTGATGCTGATTTAACTGCTTAGACCTAACAAATATACTTTAATTCAGTTTTGCTCGGCATTTAGCCTCGTAAAACTGGTGAAAAATTAGTTTTTGTGGCGGCTTCGCTGCCACAAAAACCATATTTCCCCAAATTTTGAGGGCTAAATGCCCGAAAAATTTGAATGTAATACGTTTTCGTAAAGATTTGTATATCGCGAAAGTTTAAGAAACCTACGAGGTTTAAAATTATAAATGAAATCAATTTCCGCTACCACCCTTTGAGCAATCTGCTCAAATGTTCATATTTATAATATTGGCAATGTTTTTGTTTAGTGTGTAAGAGTACATGATTTTTTATATTTAAAAGAAGAGCGATTTTTAAATGCTCATACACCGATTAAACTCAAGCATTTTAAAAACGCCCTTTTGTTAAGGAACAAGGAATAAGGAATCAGGTATTAGGTGTCAGGTGCTCGAAAAGCTGACACCTGATATCTGACACCTGACACCATTCCATATTATTACTCATAACCGATATGTTGTCAGCCTTCGCTTTTCTATCTGAACCGATTAAGTACATTTTTATGCGTACAACTACTACACCTCAACGTGCATGGGCATTTTTTTGCCTTGCTTTTTTATTCTTAAATGCTTTTACGGTCGCTAAAACCCATGCGCAATCATCCGTTATTTCGGGTAAAGTTTTTTGGGATTGTAACAACAACGATGTGCGCGATTCTACTGATGCAGGCATAAAAAACATTACAGTTAAGTTGCTGTCAACTATCAACCAACAAGTGTCAACTGTTCTAACTGATAGTGCTGGCAATTACAGTTTTAGCAATATTATAGCTGGTAGTTATCAAGTAGTTGTCAGTTTTCCAACGGGTTCGTCGCAATTGAGTTTTTCGACGCGCGTTACAGGTGGCGACCCTACTTTGAACAGCGATGTGGACGCTACAGGTTCGACGGATGTTTTGGTGGTGGTTGCTGGAACAAATTATACATCGATTGATGCGGGAATTGTAGATAAAACGGCACCTAAAATTCAATTTTCAAATCCACTCATACAGGGTTTATTTTCAGGCGATACCCTCACGGTGAGTTGCGACAATTTACCGAGGATGGATTCGACTTGGGTAACTGTAAATGATAATTCGAAACAAACCGTTGCTGCTGTTTTTTTAGATAATATTTTGGTAGAAGGGAACTGTGCATCGAACGGATTTGTAAAATTATTTTATTGTACTTGGACAGCAACTGACGCGTGTGGCAATGTAGGTCAGAACAGTATTTTTGTTAAAGTTATTGATGATAAAGCGCCTGTTTTAAGTAATATTCCGAGCAATATAACTGTCAACACATATCTCGGCGATGTTATACCCACTGCACCAAGCAATATTTCCTCAACGGATAATTGTTCGGGCGTGTTGCAATACGCCCTTACTCAAACAAGTGTTACTTCTCCATGTGGTAGTACCATTACGCGTACTTGGACAAGTTCGGATGTGTGTGGAAATACGGCAACAAATGAGCAAATTATTAGGGTTTTTGATAATCAAAATTGTTTAACGCAAATCCCCATCGACACGCTTAATTTTCAATTAACTGTATCGCGTCACACAGATACGTGCATAAATTCTATTTTTGGTAATAATAGAAAAGTAATAAGAGTTGCTCATTTTAAAGATAAAAACCCTCAAAACTTAATAACACTTTTAGATACTGCTTCAGGTTGTTTGAAATTATCAGCCCTACAATCATTTAATCAGCCTGATACACTGATTGGTAGAACGAGCGATATAACAACAGGCACAAACTTTCGAGATTTCTTTTTAATAGTGACACCTCAAAGCCTGAGAATAAGTTCTTGTGGTCTGTTTAATAACGATACTGTTGTGCGTATTAAAGTCGCATCGTGTAGCGACAAAGGATATTATTGTTTTGATGGCGTAAAAGATGCCATTATTTTTAAAAACACTTACACTATTTCGGATAATGGCGCACCATATACAGGCACATTAACGGGTTGTGAGTACGATACTTTGTATTCTTACACCTATTTCACTATTCCAAAATTTGCTAAAGCAGGTCCATATCGTTTAGATTATTGGTTATTGAATGGTAGCTCGTATAAAATTGCAGGCTTTAAAGATGTTTTCGCGCTCGTAGATTCAATGAATGTTTGGGATCCGATTGGAAAATGGGTTGTCGATACTTTAACGCTCACTATTTCAGGTGGAAAATCGGCAAATACGTATGGACAGATGAAAATTACGCGTATAGCGAATGGTTCTATTGGCTATTTGGAAATAAACTCTCAACTCAATTCTAAGGGTGCGAGCGTTTGTTTCTACTCTGGTACGCACGAAGTTATTTTCAAAAATAATTCCGAAAGCTGTCAAGATATTTTACGTGTTGTTATTACTTGCGATACCTCGATTATCCCGAGAAGACCGCATGCCATTAACGATAATGTAACCGTTAAGAAGAACGAAATTGTAATTTTTGACCCCGTTTCGAACGATTCGTTGTTTGCTGCGCCTTTGCGTACACTTACAATTATCAATCCGCCGAAGAATGGAAACTACGCTTATTCGGGAAATACAGGTGTTTTATATACGCCCAATACAAATTTTTGCGGAAAGGATACTTTTAAATATGTCATCTGCAATAATTATTTCTTGTGCGATACGGCGTTTATTTTTGTAACAGTCACTTGCGATTCAGTGGTTACACCTAAAAAACCAGTAGCGGTAATAGACAATGCAAAAACAAAGAAAAATACACTCGTCACGGTTGATATTTTAGCGAACGATACACCCAACGGCACGCTAACATCTGTCTCTATTAATAAGGCACCACGTCGTGGCACGACAGTTCTCAATAATAATAAAATTGATTATACGCCTCAGAAGGATTCATGTAATTATTCCGATACTTTGCAATATAAAATTTGCAATGCAACGGGTTGCGATTCTGCTAATGTTTATATCAGTGTAACTTGTTCTGTCGATTCTACGCCCACCAACAAGAAACCTGTGGCTGTTAACGATAATTTCACTACGCCAAAGAATATCACGATCCGAATTAAACCAACAACAAACGACACCATTAATGGTATTTTAAGTTCATTGAGTGTGCCGATTACACCCAAAAATGGTAGCATTGGTTTTGTTGGTCTCGATTCATTAATTTACAAACCGAATCAAGATTTTTGTGGAAAAGATTCGTTTAAATATACAATCTGTAACAACAGTTTTTTATGTGCCGATGCCTTTGTTTTTATAACTATGACATGTGATTCCGTCGTTACACCTAAAAAACCTGTAGCCGTTGCCGATAATGCGACAACAAAGAAAAATATTTTAGTAACAGTCGATGTATTGGCGAACGATACGCAAAATGGTACGCTTACATCTACAACAATTATAAAGGCGCCACATCGCGGAACGGCAGTACTCAATAATAATAAAATTGATTACACGCCTCAGAAAGACTCGTGTGGTTATATCGACACACTGCAATACAGAATTTGCAATGTAACGGGTTGCGATTCGGCTTATGTTTATGTCACTATTAAGTGCGACACAGTAACTCCTGCACAAAAACCGATTGCACGCACTGATATTTCTTCAACAAAGAAAAATATTTTAGTGTCTGTTGATGTTTTAGCGAACGATACGCAAAACGGTGTTTTATCAAGTATAACAATTACAAAAGCGCCACGTCGTGGTTCAGCAGTGTTGAATAATTATAAAGTGGATTACACGCCGCAAAAGGATTCTTGCGGTTATTCCGATACATTACAATACAAAATTTGTAATGCTGCGGGTTGCGATTCTGCTTTTGTTTATGTGGTAGTGAACTGTCCCGACACAACTCCGACAAATAAAAAACCTGTTGCAGTTAACGATAATATCACATTAGCTAAAAACGTCACGGCACGTTTTAAACCTACTACAAACGATAATATTAATGGTACGCTCTCATCTGTGAGTGTTGTGACAGGCTATAATCCTAAAAACGGTACTATTCAATTCACGAATATTGATTCGTTGATGTACATCCCGAACAAAGATTTCTGTGGCAAGGATACTTTCAGATACATGGTTTGTAATTCAAATAATTTGTGTGACTCTGCGTATGTGTTTCTTAATGTTGTTTGCGACAATCAAAATAAGCCAGTCGCTGTAAATGATATAGTACCTGCTCAAAAGAATAAATTTGTCAGCATTGATGTATTAGCGAACGATACCATTAATGGCGTGCTGACTTCAATAACAATCATTAAAGCACCCAAAATTGGTACAGCAGTTCTTAATAGTACAAAAATAGATTATACCCCTCTAAAGGATGTGTGTAATTATAATGATACACTGCAATACAAAATTTGTAATGCAGTTGGCTGCGATTCTGCATTAGTGATTTTGGCTGTGAGCTGCGATACTTCGACAACTCCTAAAAAACCTATCGCCATTACTGATAATTTCAGTACACCGAAAAATACAGCAGTTAATTTCAAGCCGACATTAAATGATCAAATTAACGGCACATTGTTTTCTTTCGGTTTAAATACTACGCCAAAAAATGGTACTATCAATTTAGTTGGATTTGATTCCTTGCATTATACGCCGAATAAAGATTTCTGTGGAAAAGATAGTTTGAAGTATATTATTTGTAATAACTTTTTCTTGTGCGATACTTCTAATATTTTTATTACAGTTAAATGCGATACACCCGCTCAAAAACCGATTGCACGCACTGATATCTCTTCGACAAAGAAAAATGTTTTAGTGCCGATTGATGTTTTAGCGAACGATACACAAAATGGTGTTTTATCTTCAATAACTATCACAAAAGCACCACGCCAGGGTTCGGCTGTATTCAATAATTATAAAATTGAATACACACCACAAAAAGACTCTTGCAAATACTCGGATACATTACAGTACAAAATCTGCAACGCTTTGGGATGTGATTCTGCTTTTGTTTATGTTAACGTTACTTGCGATACATCGCCTGCACCCAAAAAACCAATTGCTGTAAACGACAATGTCACCACGCCTAAAAATGTTACTTTGCGTTTCAGACCAACCGTTAACGACAATGTTAATGGCATATTGAGTTCGCTCAGTATTGTATCGCCGCCCAAAAATGGCAGTATCGGTTTCATCAATTTAGATTCGCTGATTTACAAGCCTAATAAAGATTTCTGCGGAAATGATACAATCAGGTACATGATATGCAACACATCTAATTTGTGCGATACAGCGTATATTTTCATTAATGTTCCGTGCGATGCAAAAAATCCAGTCGCTGTTGTTGATAATGCTTCAACTAAGAAAAATGTTTTAGTAACTATTGATGTTTTAGCGAACGATACTCAAAACTGCGGTACAGTTGCGACACCATGTGTTACAACAACAATTATTAATGCACCGCGTCGTGGTTCGGCAGTTGTGAACAATGGTAAAATTGATTATACACCACAAAAAGACACGTGCAATTACTCCGACACTTTGCAATATAAAATCTGCAATGCCATAGGTTGCGATTCGGCGAATGTTATTATTTTAGTCACTTGCCCACCAGATTCGACAAAAAAACCTGTGGCAGTAAACGATAATGCTTCGACGAAAAAGAATCAGACTGTAACGATTGATATTTTAGCGAACGATACGCCGAATGGGACATTAACGGCAACAAATATTTTGAAAGATCCGAAACGCGGTAAACTTGTTTTCAATGGCAACAAAATTGATTATATACCGACGAAAGATTCTTGTGGATACATTGATACATTCCAATACAGAATATGCAACATCATTGGTTGCGACTCAGCGACTGTTTTCGTGACCGTCAGTTGCGATACAATCGTTAAACCAATTGCTCGACCTGATAGTGTTGTAACGCGCAAAAATACGCCGATTAGAATTTCTGTTTTGAACAACGATCAACTTAACGGCAATTTAGATTCAATTAAAATTACACAAAGCCCGTTGCTCGGAACTGCTACTTTAGGTGCAGATAATGTCATCACTTACACACCCGATTCGTGTGGATTTACAGACTCTTTGCGCTATAGAATTTGCAATATAGCAGGTTGCGATGAAACGTATGTGAAGATAACGGTTCAATGCGATACTATTAAAAAACCTGTTGCAGTGCCAGATAATTCGACCACTTCGGTTAATACACCCGTAACAATTAGTGTTGTTTCGAATGATTCAGTATTTGGATTACCTATTGATTCTATAAAAGTGACAGCGAATCCAAAACATGGCGTCGCAGTAATTTTCTTTGGAAAAGTCATTTACACACCTGATTCTAATTATTGCGATAAGACCGATACACTCCGTTACGCTGTATTCACAAAAGGGGGAAGCGATACAACGAATGTATTTATAAAAATAAATTGCAAACGCGATTCATTGCCACCCGTCGCTATTCCAGATGTTGCTTTAGGTAATAAAAATGCCACGCTCATAATCGATGTCACGGCTAACGATACGCTGCGCAATGCCGATACATTCCGAATTACAAGAACGCCTTTAAATGGTACAGCACAATTCGATTCGCTAAATCGCATTAAATACGTGCCGAATAAAGATTTCTGCGGCAAGGATACGCTCATATATCAACTTGCTAATTCCATAGGTAGCGATACAGCCATCGTTTATATCAATATTAATTGTGGTGCAACGAAAGATTCATTGCCGATTGCCAATAGCGATACTGCTAAAACGTTGTTAAATCAACCAGTATTAATCAGTGTTACTGCCAACGATAGCCTGCGTGGTGCAACAACTGTTGTCACTATTGATAGCACAATGGGTGTTCACGGCATGGCAGTAGTTGGTGCTGACGGTATAACCGTAACATATACACCATTCAGAAATTTCTTCGGAATAGATTCGTTCCGTTACAAAATATGTAATAATTATGGTTGCGATACCACAACGGTAATAATTTTAATAGATGCAGGCGATAGCATAATAGTGTATAACGGATTTTCGCCGAATGGTGATGGCATGAACGACGAGTTAATCATTCAAGGCATTGATAAATACACTGACAACGAAGTATTTGTTTGGAATCGTTGGGGCACTGAAGTTTTCCATGAGAAAGGTTATTCCAATTCGAAAGCATGGGATGGTAGATGGAATAATTTGAATGTTCCCGATGGTACTTACTATTATTGCGTTTTTGTAAACGATCCAGTTAAAGGTTCATTCCGCAAAACGGGTTATTTGCAAATACAACGGTAGTTGACAGTTGATAGTTGACAGAAATTGTCGCAAACTGTCAACTATCAACTGTCAACTGTCAACTATTTTAATTTTTAATTAAATATTATTTGACAAACTGCATTTGTTGACTTAATTTTGCACCGCTTTAAAAAAATAAGCAATTCGCCTGGTGAAATGGGTGAGCGGCTTAAACCACCAGTTTGCTAAACTGACGTACGGGCAACTGTACCGAGAGTTCGAATCTCTCTTTCACCGCAGCTAAATTCAGCGAGGTGTGTGTCGGTTCTGATGGATGCTTCAGAAAACAAAAGTTAAAATTTAGTTTTCTAACTTTTATTATTCGGGGCGTAGCGCAGCCCGGTTAGCGCACCTGCTTTGGGAGCAGGGGGTCCCAAGTTCGAATCTTGGTGCCCCGACTAAAACTAAAAAGTCCGTTCAATATTAAGTTATTGGCGGGCTTTTTTAGTTTAGTTTATTGATCTCGATGGTTTTTGAAAAGTAAGAGCCTGATAATGTTTTTGTTTATAGAAAATATGGTTTATTTTTGTAGAAAATTTATTCTATGGCTAATACAATCACCATTTCTGAAATAAAAAACCTATATCCTGATGAATGGGTTTTGGTAGGTAATCCTGTTATGGATTCTACTAAAATTGATATGCTTGCTGGTATTCCGATTTACCACAGTAAAGATAAAAAAGAAGTTTGCTACATTGGTAGAGATAAAACAACCGATTTTGAAAAAATCACGCTTATTTTTACTGGCACTTTCAAACCATCGAGAAAAATTACAGGCATATTTAACCGCGTCAAAAAATGAAATTTCCCTTTAAAAGAGATTCAGAGAGTGGGTTAATTTTAGTGAATGTTGAAATTGATTCGAAGTTTGAACTCAAAATGATTTTTGATACGGGCGCAAGCAACACTACCATTGATAGCAACGCTTTGTATCTATTCGGTTATGATTTAAAAGATTCTGTTGGTACAGTTGAAATTGAAACAGCAAATGGTGTTATTGAAACTGAAGTTTTTGAGATTGGCGACTTCTCTTCATTAGGTCAAAGAAAAACTGATTTTCAAATTCAAGTATACGATTTTTTAGCACACGGCATTTTTTCTGATTACAACGGTCTCCTTGGTTTGGATTTCTTTGACGGTTTACATTTTTGTATTGATACCAAAAACAATCTTATTACTATAAATAAAGACTCAAAAAATAAGAAATGACTTCAAAACAAAGACTATCAGACCAAATTAAAAAATTAGGGAATAAAATTGATTTAACTTTAGGAGAATTCAACAATTTAAAACAACTGGGAGAAGGTGGAAATAGTATAGTCTATGCAGCAACCTTATTGGATAAACAAGTAGCTATTAAGTTTTTATTGACCGAAGAAACAGGAGATTCAAAAAAGCAAAAAGAAAAACGTTTCCTTGCAGAGTATTTACATATTGTAATGCTCGAAGGTAAAATTTCAATTGTACAGTATATTGATTACGACTTTTATAAATTAATTGATGAAGAAGGTGAATTAGAAATACCGGTTATCGTCATGAATAAATATGAATCATCTTTAAAAGTCCCAAAACCACCAACGAAAAAAGAGTTTAAAAGGCTATTTGACTTTTTAATTAAAACGGTTGGATTTATACATAAAAATGGCATTATTCACCGCGACTTAAAACCAGAAAATATTCTTGTTAAAGATCAGAACTTTTATTTAGCAGATTTCGGTATTGCAGCTTATAACCCAGAAATGTTTAAGCCCATCGCTATTACAGAAAAGGATGAACGAATAGGAAATCGAATATTTTCAGCACCTGAGCAAGAAAAAAAAGGTTTTGAAGCTCATCCAACAATGGATATTTACGCCATTGGGCAAATTTTGCAATGGTTCGCTACAGGAAATACTCATCGAGGTACTGGAAGAGAAAGAATATCTTCGGTTCTATCTGAATTGGAAATCTATGAAAATATAATAGAGAAGTGTCTTTTTCAAAATCCAAAAAGTAGGTTCCAATCAATTCAAGAAATTATTGAGTTTATGGAAAGAAGTATCGAAAAAGATGCTTGGTATTATTTGGATTTATTTAATGAGATATGTAGAAGTAATTTCCCAAATAATGAATTAGGAATTATCTATTGTAGAGATAGAAATAGGATAGATAAATTTTTCAATTCTTTAAAAGATAAAGAAGAAGAATTTGGACAAGAAATTTGGTGGATAAGTGGATATAAATCGTCAAATTTAAAACTTAAACAAAATGGCAATGGAGTTTGGAAATCTCATTATCGTGAATTTGATATAGATGAAATGTGGGTTCATCATGATGATACTACAAATTATGAAGATTTTGTTCTACTACATTTTAAAAAAGGTGAGCCATTTGTTTTTGAAGGTAGAGAATCCTATTATGGCGCTTTTGTAGATAAAGAACACCAAATTACTATAAGCGAAGCTGATAATGGATTTGCAGAAATTAATGGAGATGTTTTAAATTTGTCTAATCATGAAGTTGATAAGATTCATCGAAATGAAAAAGAAGGCTATCTATTTATTGGAACGAAATATAACTGTATTATTTTGCCAAAAAATGACCAATATTCACATACATTTATTGAAAAATTGCTTCTTGAAAGCCGCAAACCAACTATTCCAGAATTGGGAGAGTTTGCATTCGAAATAAGTAGAGAAAAACATCCAGAAGTTCAAAGAGTATTATAGGGATAAGTTTTTATCATAACTTCACTACTCAAACCCAACCCCCGTCAACCCTCCCGTCTTAACATCAAACAAAAATAAAAACGGCATTGAACCAAATCGTTTTTCAATTGCTTTGCTGCTTAAAAAGAGTTCTGTGAGATTTGGAAGTGTTGAAGCATTATCAATCACACTCGTTGTATAAAAAATAAGCGCGACAGAATTACCGCCACTCACCACAATGGGAATTTCTGTATTAAAAACCCTCGCACGAACATCAAGGCGAATAGGTAAATTGGCGATATATTCCAAATTTGATGTCTTCAGAATTTGCTGTAAATAATTTTGTAAAGCTGCCACAGATTGATTGATGCTGTTCGTAAATGGTTTTACATCAGGCTCGTTATTAGCTTCAAGATATTTCACAAAAGCGGCATTCGGTTGCCAAGGCGTATTCAAAAAATGCTGCGATACCAACGCATTACTAAAAGCTGCTTGCAAAGCCGCATCTGTTGCGGGCGATTTTAAAACGGCATACAAACTTTGTTTATCGCGAATAACAGGACTAAGTTTTGTGAACTGCGCGAGTTTTTCTGTTCCACTGATGGCGCGCGGTGCAAAATTTTGCTGACCTTGAAGTGGCTCAACGTAAAGCGCATCGCGTTTTTCGACTTCGACGCTGCCAAAATCTTTCGAAAAAGTGTTGATGGTGTTTTCTTTTTTAACGTAAGCATTTTCATAAAAAAACGGTGTTTCATCAATTAAAGGATCAAGCGTAATCTGTTCTGAATTACCATTGTGCCAAACGCGATTCAACCACGCCATGTCTTTGGGTGAACTGACAAAAATCAGGTAATCGCGTGCACGCGTGATACCCACGTAAAGCAATCGCGCTTCTTCTTCGAGTGCGCGCAAAGTGGCGGAGAGTTTTTCTTTTGAAATATCCAATTTTTCAGAAATCGGCGTTTCTCTCATGCGCGAATCACCATACGGATTCACCCAAAATCGCATCCACCGATTGCCGAGAATATTATTGAAATCAACGTCATTGCTATTCGATTCAATATTCAATCCCCAAATACTTTCACGCACATCTTTATCGAGCGAGCTTAAAATGGTTACAGGAAATTCCAAACCTTTCGATGCATGATACGTCAGAATATTCACCGCATTTTCACCCGCTCCTGTACTTTGTTTATCTGTTCCGTTGCTCGCTTGTTTATTCAACCACAGCAAAAAATGACTGAGTGATGCCGCTTCGTGCATTTTTTTGCAATGCTGCTCATAATCTGTTCCCATTTTGCGCAACATTTCGATGTTTTGCAACCGCTGTTCCGCCTTACCCCAAGCAGCAATTCTACGGCGCAAATCGAGTTGCGTGATGGCAGTATCTAAAATTTCAGAAGCAGATAAATCCAAAACATCGTTGCGCAGCGCATCAATTTTTTGAATGAAAGCGTTATCAGCGTGCCACGTCGGATATTTTTCTTCGTTTGTTTCATCTTTAATAAACTGCCAACGATTAATCGAAATATCGTGCAGCGAATAACCTTCCGTCAGATACAAAATTTCTGCCACCGAAAGCGAATCGCGTTTATCGAGCAGAAAATGCAAAATAGCAGAAATGAGCGCAATCTCAGGCGTTTCCATCAATTTTGCGCGTGGAAAAGCCGCTGCAATACCCAAACGATTCAGCGCCGTTGCCATATCGGCACACGCTGCGTTCGTCATACACAAAACAGCAACATCGCCGGGTTTAACGGTGCGCAATGTTTTTTCACCTTTCGGTAGAATTTGCAAATCGGATTTTAACAACGCTGCAATATTTTCAGCTGTAGAATTTAATAACCATTTGGCATCGGTGCGCAAACGATTATTGCCGCCATTGTCGAAATTAAAATGCCAATGTTTTATGGCAAGCGATTGCTCAATAGGCATAATATTTTGTGGAGACGTTGCATGCAACGTCTCTACCCTATTAACTTTCAATGCAATTTGATTAGCAGGAATTTGCCCATCGAAACTTTTTAGAAACAGCGCGTTGCTCAAATTCACAATATCCTTTCGGCTCCGATACGATGTATCGAGAATATTTTCTTCTGAAATGCCGAAATGGTTAATCACAGCGCGCATCAATCGCGGCTCGGCGTAGCGAAAACCATAAATACTCTGCTTCGGGTCGCCAACCCAAATAGAATGTGGCGCAAGTTGCGAAAGTTTTAAAAATATATCGAGCTGCAACGGATTGATGTCTTGAAACTCATCGACGAGGAGTAAATCTATTTCTTTAGAAAGAATGTTCGCCACGTGCGGCATAGAAATCAATCGCAAAATCTCGACTTCCATATCCGTATAATCAATCAATCCGCGCTTCTTTTTAAAATTTTGATATTCGTCGATAGCGCGCGCACCCAAATCGAAAATGAGTTTGATGTACTGTTTAATATCGTTTTGAAAATCGGGAAATTTGGTATGCAGTGTCGCATACTCTGTCAATGCCGTTATATAAGTTTTCGATTTGGCGCCCACTTTCAGCTTCGATAATTTCGCCCAAACCACCCATGGCAAAAAACCATTGTATTGAATATCATTCAGAGTTTGTTGCAAAAACTTGATAGCTGCTTTGGTGTCTAAAGTCGTGTCTTCACCCGCCGTGATATAAGATAGCACTTCGTGGATATTATCCATTAAGACATCGTAATTCTTTTTAGCGTCTGCGTAAATTTCATCTGCACTCGGCATCAAAGCCAAAAGCGAATCCACCGATTTTTGTTTGCTCTCTTCAATCACTTCTTTCGAAAAAAAATTACCGCGCGTTACATCAACCACCGTAGCAATTTCGTTGCGCCAATCGTGTGTTTTAGTATCGTTTGTCAATCCCAATCTAACACACAAATCGTTTAGCTTTTCTACAATATTATTTTCTGCCAAAATATGCGACAGCGACTGATTAAACACGCGTTTTCTGTCGTCGTCACTGATGACATTCACCAAAGGCGAAAGGCCACCACTGTATGCAAACCGTTTAATGAGTTTCACACCCAACTCATGCACCGTGCCAATCAATGCACCCGAAAGTTCTTGTGCCTCGTTCAGCATACCATTTTCGAGCAAGCTCATGCGCACGCGCTCTTTCAATTCGGTCGCCGCTTTCACCGTAAAAGTGGTTGCAAATAAACCACTGATGCGCGTTTCTCCACTCGAAATCCGTGCCACCAACTCTTTATTGAGTCGGAATGTTTTACCGCTGCCTGCACCCGCTGAGATTATTTGAACCATTTATTGAGTTGTAGAGACAATGGCATTGCCTTGTCTCATTGTTGGGTGTTTATTTATGAGCGACAAAAATAAACAAAATGTTGGGCAATTTATGACAATTCATAAATCTAATTACAATTATTAGAGTAAGATTTAGGATAAATAAGTATTAGACAAGAATTAATTGAAAATAAAATCATGAGGAAATTTCCAGAATATCTGTACAAATCTTTGTGAAATCTTTGATTCTTTATGTCTTTGTGGTGAAAAATACTTTTAATTAATTCTTGTCGCATACTTAAATTACAATGCATGAAACAATTGGGTATGGAACAAGTTTTAAAATTGGAATAGTTTAAAAACATACAAATGATAATTTACGGGCAGAAATCGAAAGAATTAGCTCATCAAACTTTATTTGAAAATTGCCCAAATTGTGGCGCATCTAATTGTGTAGAATTATTTGTTTTACAGAATTATGCCCACGTTTTCTGGATTCCGTCATTCCCTGTTGGCAAAACAGGTGTAAGCCAATGCAGTAATTGTAAAAAAGTTTTAAAGCTCAAAGAAATGCCTGCTGATTTCAAATCGGCATATCAAAATTTGAAATCGCAAACTAAAACACCCATTTGGACTTTTATTGGCATTGGAGCTTTTGGCGTCTTTCTTTTCGCTATATGGGTAATTGGCAATCAGGAGAAGGAAAAATACGCAGCTATATTACAAACGCCACCACAAGTTGGTGATATTTACGAAATATCCACTAAGGGTAAAAATTACACACTTTACAAAGTTACTGCCGTAGAAAAAGATTCCATCTCTGTACGTTTTAACAACTACGAAGCTACAACTTATCCTAAACTCAAAGAATTGAAAAATAAAGGAGATAGTGCCTATTCTGATTTTGGTGCAACTTTCTCTAAGTCAGAAATCCAAACTATGTTTAATGAAGGTGAAATTAGAGGAATTGACAGAAAGTGATAAATTTTTTGTTTTAGAAGAAAAAATTTGAATCAAAAACCTTAAAATAAATCACGCCGTACCAAACCCCGTAAACTGCCTCATATTTTCAGGATCAAAACCGATGATAATATCGGAGGCAGGAATGCCGCGTTTCATCAGCTCTTCGCCTACTAAAATATTTGTGTTATTAACTAACAACCAAACCTTACTATTTTTTTGATGCTAAAATGAAAGAGAACCGAATAAATATAGTGTTTTTCGTGCCAACTAATTAGGAGGAAAAATTAATTGACATAAAACCTTGAGGAAAATTTCCTCTATATCTTGGATTGCCACTACCACTTAGCTTACAACCAACGCGAACGCCGAACAGTAGTGAAAACCGAATAGGTTTGACCATGTTGGCGTCTCTCTAAGCGAAGCACCGGTTAAACATGAGACGCCAACATGGCGTCTCTACTGTTTATCGCCAATTAAACAACCCGCCAACCTACATATATAGCGACAAGTCAATTTAATTACTTTCAATTAATTCTTTTCTCAAACTTACTTTCAATTAATTGGAATTGATGGTGTTGGCACTAAGCCAACACATTTAAGTAGAGTGAAGAATAATAGAAGAAAGAAATAAGAGCTAATTATTCAAATACGCAAACTTATCCTTGTATTTCTTCTTGAGCGCGAAAAGTTCATCTCTGAATTGCGCAGCGGTGATAAAGTCGAGTTCTTTAGACGCATCTTTCATTTTCTTTTCTGTCGATGCAATCAACATATCGAATTGTTGACGCGTCATGTAAGTAGTTATTGGGTCTGCAGCAATGCTTACCTCATCGCTTTCAACGTAAGCGTTCATTTTTCTGCCGCGAATATCTAAAATAGAACTCGCTTCCAAAATTTCTGCGCGTGTACGCGAAACTGTAGTGGGTGTAATATTGTGTTTGGTATTATACGCCATTTGAATCGCGCGACGTCGCGTCGTTTCATCGATGGTGCGTTGCATCGAGTCGGTAATTTTATCGGCATAAAAAATAACGAGTCCGTTTGAGTTTCGCGCAGCACGACCTGCTGTCTGTGTGAGCGAGCGTTCGTTGCGCAAAAATCCTTCTTTGTCGGCATCCAAGATGGCAACGAGCGATACTTCCGGTAAATCGAGACCTTCACGAAGCAAATTAACACCTACCAAAACGTCAAAATCGCCGAGGCGTAAATCGCGCAGAATTTCCATGCGTTCCATCGTATCTACTTCGGAGTGAATGTATCGCACTTTAATAGCGAGTTTGACCAAGTATTTTGTCAGCTCTTCACTCATTCGTTTAGTCAGCGTAGTGATGAGAACACGTTCTTTACGTTCAACGCGTTTGTGGATCTCTTCCAATAAATCATCCACCTGATTAATCGACGGTCGAACAACAATCGGTGGATCGAGTAATCCTGTTGGACGAACAATTTGCTCTACAACAACGCCTTCTGTGACTTGCATTTCGTAATCGCTCGGCGTAGCAGAAACAAAAATAACTTGATTCAACAGCGATTCAAACTCGATAAAATTTTGTGGGCGGTTATCCATCGCGCTCGGCAAACGGAAACCATACGATACCAAATTTTGTTTGCGCGCTCTATCTCCACCCCACATTCCGCGAATTTGCGGAAGGGTGGCATGACTCTCGTCAATGAAACAGATGTAATCGGGTGGGAAATAATCGAGCAAACAGAAAGGTCTATCGCCTGGTGTGCGGCGGTCGAAGAAACGCGAATAGTTTTCTATGCCCGAGCAATAACCCAATTCTTTAATCATTTCCAAATCGAACGACGTGCGCTCTTCAATGCGTTTGGCTTCGAGTTGTCTGCCATCGCGCAGAAAATATTTAACCTGCTCTTCCATTTCATGCTTGATGTCTTCCATAATCTGCTCAATTCTATCGCGCGAAGGATTGTACAGATTAGCGGGAAAAATGGCAGCTTCATCGAATTTCGCTAAACTTTTTCCGCTCTCTTTGTCAATTGTTTCGATACCTTCAATTTCGTCGCCAAAAAATGTCACACGTAAACCGTGATCGGCGTAAGGCAAATTGATATCGACGGTGTCGCCACGCACTCTAAAAGTTGAGCGCGTAAATTCTGTTTCAGTACGCGCATATAAACTATCGACTAACGACAGTAAAAAATGATTGCGCGGAATAATCATTCCCTTTTGTATGCGTGTGATATTGGTTTTATAATCTTCCGGATTACCCATACCGTAAATGCACGACACCGAAGCAACGATAATTATATCGCGCCGACCCGACAGCAACGAACTCGTGGCGCGCAATCGGAGTTTATCGACTTCTTCATTGATTTGTAAATCTTTTTCGATGTACGTATCGCTCACGCTGATATACGCTTCGGGTTGGTAATAATCGTAATAACTAACGAAATACTCGACGGCGTTATCAGGAAAAAACTGTTTAAATTCGCTGTAAAGCTGCGCTGTCAGGGTTTTATTATGCGTTAAAATAAGCGTAGGTTTGTTTAAGTTCGCAATAACGTTTGCCATCGTGAACGTTTTACCTGAACCCGTCACACCCAATAAAGTTTGTGCACGTTCGCCACTTTGAACTCCACGCGTGAGTTGTGCAATTGCTTCGGGCTGATCGCCCGTGGGTTCGTACTTTGAAATTATTTTAAAATCCATACGCTTAATCTATTTTGATAATTACTGCACCACCAGGTAATTCTTCATTTAATAAATATTCTTTTACGAGTGGCGAAAGGTGCGTTAATTCTTCATAAGTATTTATTGCAGCAATTAAAACAAAAACTGTTGTAGTGTATTTTTCAAAGTTTTGTTGGTGCTGTAAATTTTTATCAAAAGTTAAAAGAGCGTCAAAATTATTATCTAATAGAAGTTTTAATAATTCACCGTTTTTTATACCATTCCAATTTTTGTCGCGAACAGTATAAATTTCATGTCCCAGAAAATCAAATTTAAGCTTTTTGGGTAGATTTTCGTCAAGCAAAAGACGCATGGAGTTGTTCAAAGTTTTTAGTGCTAAAAAATTTATTCGCCAAATCTAAAAGCCCAATGGCTTGATTTTTTGATACAGTTGGAAAATCATCTAAAAATTCATCCAGAGAATATCCCGCTTCAAGAAAATCGAATAAAGTTTCAACAGGAACCCGCGTACCTTTGAACACAGTTTGACCTCCTAAAATTTCACTATCAATAGTAATTAGATCTTTGAGTTCCATGTTTTAAAATTGAAAATACTATATGAGTTTTAGCTTACAAAGTTAGTTTTTTTTTTCAATAATCCTAACAATTTAATCCACCACAAACGCTTAGAACCTGCCCAGAAATATAACTGCTCGCGCCAGAAGCTAAAAACAAAGCTGCATTCGCGATTTCTTCCACGCCACCTAATCTGCCAAGTGGAATATTTTTCAAGAAATTTCCTTTTACTTCATCGCTCAAAACAT
>JAYWBA010000146.1:0-34746 GCA_043781915.1 Saprospiraceae bacterium | reverse complement strand
TGCTTAAAAGGGTTTGAATATTATTGGTTGAGTCTGAAAATCGTTTTCCATTTCTTTAATATCACTCTCCAAATCTTCTTCAAAACCAATAAAATTCTTTTTCTTCTTTGCGTAGGTGTTGCTTTTCGCTCAAATTATGGAACCAGATAGAAATCGTCACTGCAAATACAATAATCGCAATTTCGACGGAGATTTCTTTTACTTTTTCTAATAACGGCGTATTTTTATCTTTCAATGTGTGATAAGCTTTTTGCGTGTACTTGCCAATTTAGTCCTCCATGATTTTTATTTTTTTATCTCGTCAACTCTTTTCAAATTATCGCTCGGCACGCGGTCGATGAGTAAATAAATTGGGTCAATGCCTGCTTCTTCAGGTAAAGAATTTACGATGAAAGTATATTCGTTTTTCTTCTGAGTCACTTTAACGCGTTCGCGATATAAAACTTTTGCAACACCATCTTTTGGCGCTTTCGATAAGGCACCAATTTCGATATAATCATTCACAGGTACTTCCGTTTCTTTACCCTTTTCATCCGCTTTAAATTTCTGACTTTCTGTGCTGATTTTAACCTCGTATTGTGTATCGCTCAGTTTTTTATACGTTGCTGCTGTGGTGCGATTACTGAACAGCGTAATATCTTCGAACAAATCTTTCAAAATATATTGCAAACTATCAGGTGTGTTTTTCTTAAACTCAGCCATGAGGTCGTAACTTGTTGGAAACGGCGGGTTTTTGTATCTGAATTTTTCTAAAAATGTGCGCAGCGATAAATTAACTTTATCTTCGCCAATCATTTCTTTCAAATAGTACATCACAGCCGAACCTTTTCTGTAATGTATATATCCTTGCGATGCCTCTACCTTCATTAAAGGTTGTTCTTTAAGTCTCTCTGTGCCGCGACTGCGCAAATAATTATCGGTATCATATTTCAAAAACTTTCGTAACATAGCTGAGCTTTGTGCATCTGATTTATGAGAAGGCTCATTGCTCATAGCTAATGGCTCACTGCTAATTTTTTCCATCACCATCATTGCAGAATACTGCGCCAAAGTTTCCGACATTAAAGTGCCGCCTTGCATATTCGCTCCCGCCACTTGGTGCGCCCAATATTGGTGCGCCATTTCATGTGCCACAACAAACGTTACCAAATCCACATCGTTCGGGTTTTTTAAATTGGCGATGAAACCAATACCTTCCGAATATGGCATAGTGCCTGGAAATGATTGCGCAAACGAGGCATAACGCGGAAACTCGATAATGCGACATTGTTTGTGGTAATACGGACCAAAATTGGTGGTGAAATAAGTCAACGATTTTTCCATCGCGTTGAGCATCCGTTCCACGTTATATGCGTGCTCTTTCTGGTAATACACTTCAAAATCAATACCGTTTGTCTTTCTACGCGCTACTTCATAGCGCGCTGAAATGAAAGAGTAAAAATCTAAAGAAGCGTGATCTAATTTGTATTGAAAGTAATGCCTACCGCCTTCTTTCCAATCTTTTATGAGCGAGCCTGGTGCAATCGCAATTTGATCATCGGAAGTGCTGATCGTTGTTTCTACATTCGTCCAAGAATCTAATCCGCCGAGATACGTTTTCATTAAACTTGAGCTGTCATTCGGATTTAATTTTGGCATCAATTCAGGCTCGCCCAAACCGTGCTCTTTGCGTTTGTTTCTATCCGTCAGTTCTGAACTCGATTGATAACCCAACAAAGGCGAAATATCAGCATTATTGAAAAAAGTACCATTCTCTACAACTTTTGTATAGCTCACTTCATTTTCAAATCCTTTCGAAGTGTATGTCGTTTCAAAATGCGTTAAAACACTATCACCCACTGCTAAAGGCGTATTGAATTTGTACATGTAAAAACCGTGCGCATTATCGGTTAAAATAGCTGTCGCATTTTCTACTTTGTATTCGTAATGCAATTTTGGGTCTTGAAAAGAAATAAATAGCGTATCAATCGGTGTTGTTTTATTATTTTTCAAAAAAATATCTCCTTTAGCAATTATTCTACGCTCGGCAGGAAAGATTTCGATATTGTATTTACAAGTTGTTGGACTTGGCAAAACAGCATTTTTATATTTTTTGTACTGTTTTTCGTATTCAACTTGAAGCGTTTCTACTTGCTTATCGCTTTTATAGGTGTTTAAAACTTTTGTATTGTAGAAAACCCAACCCGCACAAGCTGCCCAAACGCCCAATAAACCAAACGCTAAGCCCTTTGAGCTTCTTAAATTTATTCCAAAATTTTTGATGCGGTTTCTGAAATTGGTTTCTTTACCACGCACCCAAAAAGCCACTGTTGCAAATGCCAGCATCAAACAAAATAAAGTCCAATACAAACCAAAATTGCTCAAGGTTGAAACGTAAGGCGAAAATTTTGCTATATCGGAATAGACGGAGTTCGGCAAATTGCCAAAGTTTAACATATTTGAACTGACGTGCATTACTGACCAAATAAAACCATTGACAATAGTGAAAACAATGCACGCAAAAAAACCGATGTATTTATTGTTCACTAAAATATGAATGAGCATAAAGGCAGCCAAACTGAACAGCATCGGGATAAAATCAATCAAATAAATGCGTTCAAAATATACATTGAGTTGGTAGTGCGTGTAACCTTTTAAAGTTTGAGCAACCATACTAACCAGAATAGCAAGAGTCAACATGATGAAAATAGTTGTAGCCAATGCGAAATATTTAGCTACATAACTTGTCCAAGTGCGTGTAGGCAATGCATCGTAAATTTCATCTACTTTGGCATCGCGCTCTTTCCATATCAGCATGCCGGAAAAATACGTCATCACCGAAAGGACAAACATATAGAATGAGCCAGCAATGATATCCGCCTGATTATAAGTTACAGGGAAAGTCGTCAAACCATAACTTTGGTTCGAAAGGATTAAACTCGGCACCAAATTAACAACACCAATAATGGTTAAAAGCAAAAACGGAACACTTCTGATGATGCCGAATAAACTTGTTTTATACTGACTCCATAGCTGTGTTCTTGTTGTGCTTCTATCAAAATTTTGTGTAAAAACAGGTATAGTAGTTAATGGTGTTAAACCTAAATGATCAGTACTCACAGTTTCTTTTTTGCCTTTTTTAGTTTTTTCAGAAAAAGAAAACTTTAGATATCCAATAAACAAAACAACCAAACCGACTGCCAACCAAATAATTCGATTAGTGAGCATTAAACCTTTCAGACCTAATACGATGGTGTTTTTATCTTCAACAGTCCAATACTTCATCACAATATTCGATGTGCGAATGCCGAAAGGGTCGAGAAGCGCTGCAACGTTTTCATTTTTAATATCGCGCAACATAAAACCCGAAACAATATAACCAACGAGTAAAGTCAACGATGCGATATAACTATACAAAGTACTGCGCGTTAATGCCGAAATAGTATAAATGATTGAGCCTATAAAAATAATATTTGGAACAACAAACATAAGAAAACCAGCTAAATGCGCCGACCAATAAACGGGTCCGTAACGCTCGGCATCTTGCCAACCAAACGCAACGCCGCTCACTGAGCCAATTAAAATTCCCAACGTAACAGCTAATAGTGGTAAACAAGCAATTATTGTAGCACCTGCCCAATGACCAAAAAAATAACCTGCTTTACTCAGTGGTTTTGAAAATATGATTTGCTGCGTATTGTTTTCAAAATCGCGAATAGCAGCACTATTCATAAATGCTGTTGTTAAAAGCATGGCAAAAATAGACATAATGCCATAAAACTGCAAAATAACGAAAGGCGCATTTTTATGCACATTGCCCACGCTTCCGCCGATTTGAACATTATCACTCGCCGTTGCTCCGAAAATAAGCAGCGTGAAAATGAATAAAAATATATAGAGCATTGGCGAGCGCAGCCAATTTTTTATTTCGAAGGAGAAGAAAGTTGTAAACATAATAGTTGATAGTTGAAAGTTGACAGTTGATAGAACTTTGATAGCGTGTAGTTAATAGTAGCCCAAAAATCGCAAACTATCAACTGTCAACTATCAACTATCAACTACGAAAGGATTTTCGCAAAAAATACATCCTCCAAATTCACTTCCGTTGGTTTAAATCCATCAGGTTGTGTTTCGGCATAAACGTGTATATTCGGTTTGCCTGCGATGAGTTTGTTCGAAATAATTTTATAATTGTTTTGATAGAAATCCATTTCTGATTTTGAGATAGAGCGTTCCCAAATTTTACCATCTAAACTCTGCAAAGCATCATCAGGTGCACCCGAAAATAAAAGTTTACCGTTGTTGATAATCGCCATTTTCTCGCAAAGCTCTTTCACATCCTGCACAATATGCGTTGAAAGAATAACAATGACTTGCTCTCCAATTTCGGAAAGCAAACCATAAAAACGGTTGCGTTCGCCAGGGTCTAAACCTGCTGTTGGTTCATCAACGATAATCAGTTTTGGATTACCGATAAGTGCTTGCGCTATGCCAAAACGTTGGCGCATACCACCCGAATAACTGCTCACAGCTTTTTTACGGTGCTCGTATAAATTTACGCGTTGCAGCAGCGATTCAACCACAAGTTTTCGCTCTTTCGAATTTGTAATACCTTTCAAAACCGCGAGGTGATCGAGCATTTCGACAGCAGAAATTTTGGGATAAACGCCAAACTCTTGCGGCAAATAACCAAGAACGCGGCGCACAGCATCTTTATCATGTAAAACATCTATATCGCCGAGTGTTACTGTACCTGAATCGGCATCTTGCAAAGCAGCAAGTGTGCGCATCAGCGTCGATTTTCCTGCGCCATTCGGTCCTAATAATCCAAACATTCCTGTCGGAATTGTGAGCGTAACGTCATCCAATGCTTTTACGCCATTAGAGTATGTTTTAGAAAGGTTGTTGATTTTAAGTTCCATAAATTTAGTTGTTGTAGGGGCGAGGCTTGCCCTCGCCCACCTATTTTCAATTAAAACAATACGTAAATGTAAATAGAATTACAATGTCACTGTAAATTTATAGACGAAAGTATGAAATTCAATGACGAAAATCAAATTAATTTATCATAACTCACTCTTCAAAACCCTCCAAATATTTTCAATCACAATTTTATTACCTTCCACATTCGGGTGAATGCCATCCGTTTGATTGAGTGCCGCAATGCCACCCACATTATCGAGAATAAATGGTATGAATGCGATATTATTTTTCTTAGCGAGCGCAGGATAGATGGCATGAAATGAATTGTCATACTGTTTTCCCAAATTGCGCGGTGCTTCCATACCTGCTAAAATAATTTTTGCTGAAGGGTTTTTGGTGCGCACTTTATCAATGATTGTTTGCAGGTTTTTTTCGCTGCTTGCAGGGTCAATGCCGCGCAATGCGTCGTTTCCGCCGAGCTCCAAAATAAAAATATCGAATGGTTGTTGCGCAATAATCCAATCTACACGCGCTGCGCCGCCCGCAGTTGTCTCGCCACTTAAACCCGCGTTGATGCAATGATAATTTTGGTTGAGCGAATCGAGACGGTGTTGCGCGAGCGCTACAAATCCTGTATTAATATCATCGAGTCCGTAACCTGCGGTGAGACTGTTTCCAAAAAAGATAATATTTTTTTGTAGCGCGACTGTTGTTTCTTCAGTACTCGTTTTTGCTGTTTCCGCTTTGCTTGCCGTTTCTGAATTATTGCAAAAAGAAAAAAGCAAGTCAAAAACAATAAAGCCAAGGAGACAGAGGGAAAAGGAGCTAACGCTGTGTTTGTAAGTATTCATAATTAAAAAAACTCAAAATTAAAGAATTTCCTAAAAAACGTGTAATGATTCTACTTTATTTTGGGTCAAATTTATTTGCATTACTTAACTAAACGACTCAATAAACTTTCTATAATGCGCCGCCTCACTCAAAATATCAGCATCGCCAAACATAATAATTTGCTGGCGCGCGCGTGTAAGCGCGACGTTGAGTTTTCTATCCACACCATCGCCATCTAAAGAAATAATGGATTCGAGTTGTTGCGCATTTTGTGCGCAAAGTGAAATAATAATCACATCACGTGCGCTACCTTGGTACCGCTCGACAGTGTCGATGGTAAAATCGGCAGGATTAAATCCTAGTTCAGAAACGCGATTAGTGAGTGTAGCAATTTGCGCACGAAAGGGTGTAATAATGCCAACCGACCAGCCTTGAGGTTTCCAGAATTGTTCGTGGTGTGTTTTTAATAATTCTAAAACGGCATTGGCTTCGGCTTCATTTATTTTAGAAAAGTATGCGCCTTGAGGGTTTTTAATGTCGATAAATGCCACACGTCCTTTTAAACCTCGTAGGTTTTTAAAACCTACGAGGTTTTTTGAGTTTTCAGATTGCTGACGGCTGATAACCGAAAGCTGTCCACCATAAAATTGCGCATTCGGAAACGCCATAATATCAGTGTGCATTCTGCCTTGTTCGCTCAGCATAGCATAAGCATGTTGCCAATTGTTGGTTTCCGCATTTTTAAACAGCCGTTCGAACAACGAACTCAGTGTATTGTGCAAACCTATAGCGCGCAAATCGGCATCTTCAACAGCAGTAAACTTTTCATCTTGCTGAACAATAGCAGGCAATTGTTTATGGTCACCAATAAGAGTAAAATGTTTAGCGCTCGTCAAGATAGAAACAATTTGCGGCTCTAAAATCTGCGATGCTTCATCAACAATGATTCTATCAAAGTTTTTGAGATCAAAAATTTCTGGTTTACCGACTACTGAGGCTAAAGTACCGATTACGAGTTTGTGATGTGCAAAAAATTCAAGCAGCGCAGCACGTGTTTTAATGTCGCTAATTTTTTCTTCAAGCAGTTGCGGCACATATTTTTGGGGTGTAGAAAACCGCGAGCCAATTCTAAAATATAAGGGGTTCACCCAATCACCCAACGATTCAACCGCTTCGCAAATTTCATCGACTGCGCGATTGGTATAGGCTAAAATCAAAACCGTTTCTTTTTGCTGACGCACAAAATAATCAGTTAAATGCTTTAACATCATACTCGTTTTGCCGCTTCCAGGCGGTCCCCACAACAAAAAATAATCTTTCGATTGCACAACACGTTTGAAAACATCGTTTTGAATGTCCGTCATTTGTTCAATGCGCGGCACTTCTATCGTTGTATCGGGTAATTGCGGGGGTGTAGTTGTCAGTATGAGCGATTTCCGGCTTGGATCAGCATTCAAAAAAGAAAAAATGCTCCTGTACATATTCGAAAACATACTATCGAGGTGATCGCCTTCAATCACCCAAAATGGATGTTTTTTAAAGATTGTGGTATTGTGTTGCGGATGTCGCAACCGAACTTTTATTGTTTCAGTATTAATTTCAACCAATGCGCATTTAAAAATTTGTTGTTGTAGCGATGCGTGTAGAGACGCAATATTTTGCGTCTCTACCTTTTTATCAAAATGCGCATTCGGATACAAAACCACAATATCACCTACCCGAAAATTTGCAATTAATGCTGTTTGCTCGGTGCGCTCTAAAGTAATGATAGGGTCAGATTGGCTGCATAAATTTTCAGTTATTTTTAAATACGCCAACGCTTCAAAATTATCGCGTTTGTTAGCATCCGTGTTGCGCCATAAAGCAGCGGCTCCCTTCGATCTATCTGTAATGCCATCGCCCACTTTGGCGCCAAAATGTTCTCTGAAAATAAAAGCCATATAGACAAAAAAATATTTTTGCTCTAAAATGCTGGCTTTTTCGAACAAAATTTTCCTGATGCGCGCCACGTCTTCAGCTTCATATCCCATTGCGTTTTGTGCGAGTCGGTTCAAACGCGATTCAAAAAAATGCACATCTCTGTCGTAATTTCTGCCTAATGTACGCAACGACATTTCGTGCAAAAGCAATTGATTGCGCACATTAAATGCTAAAAATTGTTGGCGATCTTGTGGCGGCGCATATTTTAAGGTGTGCTCGCTTTCCGATGAATACAAAATATAGTTTAAAACAGAATTTTTCTTACCCACAGTCGATTCAGCAATCGCATCGTAAAGCAAAGTTTGCGTATAATGGTTATTGTTGATGCCGTAAGGATTGGGTTTAAATATTTTCCCCGATTTCAATTCTATGATTGCTGATTTATCATCCCCGTCTTCATTCAAAAAATAAGCATCGAAACGACCTTGCAAACCATATTGTGGTGAATAAAACGAAGGCTCGATATAGCATTTTGTGCGCTCGTATTTTTGTTCAGCAAACTGACTGTCGATACATTTTTTGATATTATACCAATGCCGTGCTGCATCTGCCTGTAATTTCTGAATATCAGCATCGGAAAAACGCACGAGTTGTAAGGGATACAGCGCAAATATTTTTCGAAAAGTTTGTTCGAATGTAACGCCCTTATCGGCAATGATTTCATCGAAAAAAAAATTCGCCACATTACCCATTAAAATAGGTGTAGAATTACGGCGTTCGGAGAATTTGCTTAAAAATAATTTAAGTGGTTCGGTGCGGTTATCGGGTTTAAAACATTCTGCCACCGAGGTTACATCGACTAAATAATCGGGTTCGAAAATAAAAGCGCGTGGCGTGAGCGTTTTGAGTTGAGAGTGGTGAGTTGAGAGTTGAGAGTTGAGAGTCCTCTCTCCACTCTCAGCTCTCAACTCACCACTCGCTTTACTGATTTTTGAATCAATCAAAGCCAATGTAAATGGATAACTGTTTTGCTTTTGAATGCCACTAATGGTGTTTTTAAAATTATCGTTTACGTCTTTGACATTATAGCGCACCAAAACGTGTTCCGATGTGTTTTCTATAACGCCTTTAAATTGTTCGTTCTCTTTATCATCACTATAAATGAGAACGCGCAAATTTAGTTGATAGTTGATAGTTGATAGTTGATAGTTTTCGACTTTGCTGAAAGCTGATAGCTGATGGCTGATAGCTGACAAATCAAAATCATAAATTTTTTGAAGCAACTCTGCAATGAGATGTATTCCCAAATTGACCGTACTTTCAGTAAAATTAAAGTAGTGTATTCTGCCCCGAAAATTGGCGATGCGCTTATTAAGTTCTTCTGAAAATTGAAATTTTTGTTGAAAATAAATGAGCCTGCCAAAAAAATTATTGAGTTCGAGTTTATCGCCAATCGTATTTTGCATCACAATAGCATGGAATAATTGCTCAATTGACCTCGATTGGTCTTTAAAATCAGCTTTGGGGTTTGAGCAAATTTTCTGTAGTTCTGTTACAAAATTCTTTAATTCGGGCGTTTGCATGGCGTATTTATTTCTAAATCCAAAAATACAATCAAAAATTCAAATTTAAAGCGTTTTGAGAAACCTAAATGAAATAATGAATCAGGAGTCAGGTATCAGGAGTCAGGTGTCAGGAGAAAAACCTGATACCTGATAGCTGATAGCTACTCTTTCACTAATTTACGCACAAACTTTTCGCCATCTGCACGCACTTCAATAAAATAAATACCATTGGGATAATCGGATAAAGAGATTTCATTTTTAGCTCCTGCATCGTTTTTGAGAAAAATTTCTCTCCCCAAAACGTCCGTTACGCGAATATTGGCTGTTTGAGTTCCTGCAATATCAATAATAGCTGTCTCTTTTGTAGGATTAGGATAAATTTTTATACTGAATGACCCTTCTATTCTTGCACTCACAATTTTTGAAAGCGAAGATGTGCCATCGTTATCGAGCATATTGAGCCGATAATAATAAATTTGTCCTTTGGTAACATTATTATCTATAAAAATATATGCTCCGCCACCGCTCGATTTCTTAAAATCTAAACTTGAAAAACTGACCCCGTCAGTGCTACGCTGAATATCAAAACCGTTAACGTTTTTTTCATCGACGGTGAGCCAATTGAGCGCAATGCTTTCTGATTGTGTTATAGTTAGCGCAAATTTGAGTAGAGTGAGGGGTAATGCAACATTGGTAGGAGTTGTACAGGTTGTAGATTTAAAACCTTCCGAATAAGGCGTTGATAAATCGTTTATATCATACCCGTTTATATTAAAAGTGCCACAGGTTAATCCAGAAAAACCCGCTGTATTGGTGATTAGAGAGATTTTAAAACGACTAATGCGCGTTGGTGAAGTGCCAATAGCAGCAACCCTGCTATCAAAATCTGGTTGATCAACTGGTCCAGGGCCTTGAAGATTGATTGTCAATACTGAGCCAGCAATTGTTTTAGACGTTGCAGGAACGTAAGATGTAGCTCCGCCACCAGCAGTAAGTAGCGATGAAGTGCCCGATACACGCGATAAAGCACTGCTACTGCTAAAATTAGCCGCGTTAAAAGGAATATTAAAATCACAATCGCCAAGATACAATGTGCTTGATGCTGTCGCGATATTCAAATCGAAGAAGAAGTCAGTGCCAACAACGGCTTGATTGGTTATCGTGATATAGACCGTTTGTGCTTTCAGGGCTGAAATTGAAATAAAAAAAAGAATTATTAAGCTGTGTAAAGCTTTCATGATATTTTGATTTTAAAATTTTAAAACACACTCTTAGAGCCGCAGTGCAAGGCGGCTCTAAATTCTATTGATTCGTCTTGTTTCTATTGTTCCAAGTAAATGCGCGATCGCTCGCGTCAACCGTACCGTTCATATTACAGTCGTATTTTAAATAGCCAGTTTGGTTCCTATTGTTCCAAGTGCCTGAGCGATCCGTAGCATCAATTAAACCTGTACCATCTATATCGCCTGAATAGATGAGATTGACCGTTCCAGTTAAAATATTGCCGTAAAGCGCAGTAGCTGGTGAAGTGAAATCTACAATCATTGTTGTGCCAGAAAGCGCAACTGAATTCTGTGTTCTGACACCTAAATGGTTGCGATGTATTAGGGCTACATAATAATTATCGGAAGCAGTATTGCTGAATGATAATGGCGAGCTACCGTCTATATCCACAATATTACCATTCGCCAAGAGTAGTCCGCTGCGGGTTTTGAGTATATTAGCGGCAGTTGTTTTATCGCGCAATTCTACTTTTACCCAATCAACCACAGCAGTATTACCCGTTACAGTTAAAACAGAAGAAGCGATTGTTTCACCTGTGCCATACGGCGAAGTGAGCGGAAAACTCGCGAGTGAACGCAAAGCATCGTTCATTAAACCTGTTGTGCTATTGTACGGTCCTTGCAAAATAGCTTTTAATGTCAGTGATACACTGGATGGCATGGAATAAGTACTTACCCAATTTGAAGCCGCGCCGTTAAGTGCGAAATTGTGCAAAGCACCGATATAATTGGTTGGGTCAGCCGAATTGATTAGCGTCATAATAGTCGGATTAGCGCTATTCGCTTGCCCATGATTGAATTGATAATACCATTTTAATCCTGTTTGTGGCACAGTCAAATTGAAATTACTCATCGCAGCTTGTATTTGTGCTTGTGAGCGAACCACATTCCATAAACGCACTTCATCCATGGAACCATTGGTAAATTCAGAAAGACCTGAGAGCGAGCCAAGCGATAAACCTGTATTGATTATTGGCAAGGGATTATCGGATGAATTTCGCTGCGCCACGAGTTGACCATCGAGATAGGATTTAAAACCGTTCGTAGTATTGCGCTGCCACGTCATAGCAACATGGTGCCAATTACCATCGGTATAACCACTGCCAACCGAAATACCTGTCAAGCCGCCATCGTTTGAAAGAATGTGCAGCCCATTCCAGCCTGCTACAATCCATCCGCCGTTGTCTTGAATCCTCACTGCAGATTGATTGCTTGTGCCTTTGAACCAATATTCTATTGTAAGCGCGTCAGTATTACTAATGGGCGAAGTGTTGCTGCAATTGTTTATTTCTACGTAATCATTTGTACCATCAAAATTGAGCGCGTTGTTGGTTGTCGTTGGCGAAGTGGTATAGTAATGAGAAGCAGCTTGTAATTCATACGCGCCCATATCAACAGTGCCGCCGAAGATACGTGGATTGCCGACGATATCGGTGGTAGCGACACCAGTATTATCTCCTGCATTGAGGGCTGGCGAGCAAGCCGCGAGTGCCAAACCATCATCTGCTGTGCCAAAAATACCATCTGCACCCGCAGGATTGGCGGTGTTGACGAATAAAGGGTCTTGGTTGATATTGCCTGTACCCGCATAAACACCGGAAGTTTGTTCAATATCAGAATACGTAACGTTGGCTGCATATCCATCAATACTACTTATGATTTGAAGGTTGTAATTGCCCGAAAAAATACTGCTTTTAATAGTTGGGGCGGAGGAGAGGTTATACATTCCGCCGCCGCCGTTTGTTGAGCCATTGTGCCAAAAAGTCACATTGTTCAGAATTGGGGAGGAGGCGTTGTTATACATTCCGCCACCGTTGGTGGAGATGTAGGGGGAATAAGTAACTCCATTCCCTGAAAAGATCACATTGCTTAAGCTTGGGTTGGCGGCGTTGGCGTTGTACATTCCGCTGCCTAAGCCTGCCCTATTGTCCTGAAAAATCACATTGCTTAGGTTTGGGGAGGCGTTATCGTTAGACATTCCCCCGCCATCGCTCGCAATATTGCTCGAAAAAGTTACATTGTTTAGGCTTGGAGTGGAGCCGCCGACATTAGAAATCCCACCGCCAGCAAAACCCGCCACATTATTCAAAAATGATACATTGCTAAGGCTTGGGGAGGAAGCGTTGTTAAACAAACCACCGCCATTTCTTCCAAAATTGCGTGTAAACGTCACATTATTTATGCTTGGGGAGGAGTTGGCGTTAAGCATCCCGCCACCAGCACTCACATCTTGAGTATTGCCTCCCGAAATGGTAAAACCATCTAAAAGCGCGTTGGCATTTGTTAAACCATTACTAATATTTGAAATGACATTGTAGCTGTTGCCAAAGTTAAAAGTATTACTTTGCAAATTGCCATTTGGATTATCATTATCGTCCAAATCACCACTCAAAATAGACACATTAGCGGCTCTGACTGCGGCGGTGCGTTCTGAGAGGTTGGCTTCTGTGCCAGCAAAGCTGCCATAGATTTTGACATTGGGCAACATCACAAAAGACGCATTTTGGTCGTACACATTGGAGGGTTTGTAAGTGCCTTTGGCAACCCAGATTTCGGTTAAAGCCGAGGAGCAGGTATATTGTAAAGCCAATTGCAAATCGGTGAAGGCATTTGTCCAATCCAAACCAGAATTACCACCCGTGGCATTGGCTTTCACATACAAGCGGGACGGAGGGAGGCTGAGGGTGAAAGTTAGTGGGTCGGTTGGGAAAGTACCATTAATACTCGTAAACATACCACGATACATCGTGCCATTGTTTGTTGTACTGAGGGGTGGCGTTGTATAGGTCGGATGATCGCCAACTGAATAAGGAATTGGCGTACCAATATCTGTATAATTTGATGCGCCTGCGGCTTTGTATTGCCAATTGAAAGTAAAGCCAGCGATACATCCGTAAGCATCGGCGGTCAAAGTATGTGTAGCACCGTTGCATAGATTGCCACCAGAGGATTGAATTTTACTGTTAAAAATGGGAGCACCAGTTACCCAGTTTGTCTGCGTTGTTAAATCAAAATTGCTCAAAACACCATGCAAATCATTTGATGCACTATTTAGTAAGCCCGTAATACCTGCATTGGCGCTATTGGCTGCACCATGATTAAATTTATAATACATCAACAAACCCATTTGGTCTTGTAAGGCACAAGCAGACGCTTGTATCTGCGCTTGCGTGCGGGCAACTGTCCACACCCGCACTTCGTCGAGTATGCCGTTCATAAAGTCACTTGTGCGGTTAAAAGCACCCAGATAAACGCCTGTACTAAATCCGTCTAATGCCAAAACACTCGAATTTCTCTGATCCACCAATACGCCATCTAAGTAGGATTTAAAACCATTCACCGTACCGTATTGCCAAGTCATGGCGATATGGTGCCAGTTGCCGTCGTTATAACCTGCGCCAACCTGTAGTCCTTGCTCTCCTGAGAATCCGATCTCGTTTGAGAGAATATGCTTTCCGTTCCAGCCTGAGAGAATATAACTATGATTAACAGCAATATTAAAATCACTACCTTGCATCATCACAGCCGATTGGAGGTTCGAGCCTTTGAACCAATACTCAATCGTTATAGCATGACCGCCAGGGAAGATATTCCCATTGCTGCAAGAATTGATAGTGACGTAATCAGTCGTGCCGTTGAAGTGCAAGCCATTGTTGGTGGTGACAGGCGATGTAACACACTGCCCAATTGAAGACGTGGCACTGATTCCCAGAAAGAACAGCAAAAAGAACAACACCCCATATCCCCTCAGTATAAAGGCGGAAAAAGAGGTATTGAAATAAAGATGCGCCGTTTGTGTCTGGCGTGGGCGTATAGAAACGCGCTTGCGTAATTGCCTGTTAGTCATCTTAGATTTTGTTGATTAGAATGAAAAATGTCATTGTCGAAACGGGTTATCCACCTTTACTTGATTCAGGGGGCAGTTTCCAAGTCACACCATGGCGAGGACCTGCCTCAATCATTTTACCAAGTTCTTCTTTTGTATAATCATGTGGGGCGGCATCTCCTTTTTTTACAGGCACAAGCACTTCTTCAAACCAACCTTCCATGCCGGCAGGAGCAAAAATCGAAAGCATTTGAGCATTTATTTTGCCTTTATTGGTAAAAGTATGGACAGTATCTTTCGGAATATGCACAAAATCACCCGCCTTTGCGACAATAATTTTATCACCTACCGAAAAGAGCAATTCGCCAGTTTTTACATAATATGATTCGCTCTCACGGGTATGAATATGCGGCGGTGGACCACCGCCCGGCGGCACATTGGCATGAAGAATAAAAGTTGATTCGCCCGATTGTTTGCCTGTCACCAAAAATTCGTATTTATCGCCACCTGGACCCCAGAATGAGCGACCTTCGCCTTCAGGTACATTGAGAGGCGGTAAGGGTAATTGGTTTTTTGGCGTTTCTGCATTTTGAACTTTCACGCCTTTTTTGTTATCAGTTGGGTTACAGGACAAGGCGACTGAGGCAAGCCCTGCGGTGGCGAAAAAATCTCTTCTTTTCATATACTGCTTGTTTTTTATTGTTTTATAATAAAGTGTATTCATCCAACCATCAGATTAGTTGTACTGTCAGTAAGGATATCTCAAAACTCCATTATTGCATGATTACCAGCGTATCATACTTACAACATGAGCGTATCTGATACAACATGAGCGTGTCATCTCTACAACACGAGCGTTTTAAGCATAAAAAAACACGCACTTTAAACCTTTCATAAGGCTTAAAGTGCGTGTTTTTTTATACTTAAAATACTGAGGGGGGTATTAAGTCAAAAAATCGGAAGGCAACTTCCCGAATCGTTCTTTAAAATGCTGAGAGAAGTTTTGGACATGCCGCAAACCAATGGCGGCGGCGGCTGATTTTACACTGCTCACCAAACCTTGTTCGAGTAGCAGTCGGGCATGATTGAAGCGCACTTCTTGGAGATATTCGATAGGTGTCAAGCCTGTTAGGGAACGTACACGCCGATAAAATTGAGAACGGCTGATGAACAACATATCTGCCATACGGTCAGTTGACAAGTTGTAATCACCGATGTTTTTGAGCACTATATTCTCTAATTCAGAAAGCCACTTTAAATCGTCTACACATAGAGAAGATATTTCGATAGTATTGTTTTCTTTTTCGCCTTCGTTTAGGTTTGTGTGCAGGTTTTCTAATTGCGCTGATTGACGATGTTGTGCATTTTTTAAAAGATTCTCAATCCGAGCAAAGAGTTCTTCTTCTTCAAAGGGTTTTATCAGATAATCATCTACACCGATACGCAAAGCTTTGAGTTTGTCTTGCATGTCTGCACGCGCCGTGAGCATCACAACAGGGATAGCACAAAAGGCATCGCTTGTTTTTAAAGCTGTAAGCAATTGAAAGCCATCCATAATCGGCATCATTATGTCTGATAGAATCAAGTCGGGTTTTATACTTTTATGTAAAATATCGAGAGCAACACTGCCGTTTTCTGCTTTCAAAATAGTGTACTTCGATTCTAAAATCAAATCTAAATAATCGCGCAAACTGTGGTTATCTTCTACAATCAGTATAGTTGACAGTTGACAGTTGACCGTTGACAGTTGACAGCTTGTTTGTCGCTGTCAAACTGTCAACTGTCAACTGACAACTGTCAACTACATGCAGCATTTCTTCTGCTTCATGTGTTTGGATACTGCCCAAGACTTCTTTTTTAGGCAATTCAAAAACAAACGTACTGCCCTCGCCCAAAATGCTTTCGGCATATAATGTACCGCCGAAAAGCCGCACCAATTCCATTGAAAGCGAAAGTCCAATGCCTGTACCGCCTTCAGTTAAAGCATTAGGTTGATTGCTTTGATAAAAACGATTGAAAATATGAGGTAAATCATCGGGATGAATGCCGCGCCCTGTATCGGCGATTGTTAGTTTCAAATGACTCTGTTCATCAGTTACGGTAATCGTCACCGTTCCTTTGGGTTTCGAAAATTTGAAAGCATTGGACAACAGGTTATTCAGTATTTTCTCAAACTTATCGGTATCTAACATCAATTGCAAATATCTATCGACCTGAAAAATGAATGTAAAATGAATTTGATGCACTTCTGCCGAAGATTCAAAGCTTGCGATGATGCGACGGATGAGATTGTAAACCACAGTTTTTTCTTCGTGCAGCACCAATTTACCTGCCTCAAGTTTGCTTAGATCCAATATCTCATTCACTAATTTCAATAAACCTTGAGTGTTTTGCCGAACGAGGCTCACTAAGGTAAAGTTTTTATTATCGAGTGTGCCACTTTTTAATACGGTACCGAGGGGGCTAAGTATGAGCGTCAAAGGCGTGCGTAATTCGTGTGAGACATTGGCAAAGAAGCGCGTTTTAGCCGAATCTAATTGCCGCAACGCCGCCGATTGTTGCGCGATGATGTGGTTTTGGGCTTCGAGTTTTGACTTGCTTTTTCGTTCTCGATTGTAAATAATTGTCAATAAACCTAAAAAAAGAACCCCTACAAGCGCAGCCAGAATAAACAATCGGTTTTGTGCTCGATGCCTGTCCAATTCTTTTTCTTTACTTAAAAGATTAATTCTTAATTCATTTTCATTCAAACTCTTCTTAGAGCGTTCTTTTGTCACCTGCTCAGACTCTAATAAATATTGTTTCTGATAAGCGAAAGCTTGAGCAAAGTCGCCTTTCTGCTCATAACAAAAAGCTAAAGCAGCTAAATCATCCATTGCCGAGCCATTGTTGTGGATAACCGAAGCAATTTCGCGCGATTTTTTATAATACCCAATCGCCTTATCGTATTGTCCATTCGTCTTTTCAATATCGCCGAGCAACAACAAATCATACTGATAATAGTCAGTATTAGCCAGTTTATAGGTATCTAAAATGTGCATAGATTCAAGGATATGCGTTGTCGCTTCAGCATATTGTTTACGCTTAATAGCGGCACTACCCGCAATCATTCTATACCACGCCTCTTTATGCGGGTTGTTGAATGTGGGCAATAGTTTTCTTATTTGCCCCATATAATAATCGCTTGAATCCAGTTTTTCTACATCAAAATAGTGGTATACCATGAGCGTATAAATTCTGATGATGGACTCGTTATTCGTGGGGTCGTTGATGGTTTGATAGATTTTCAAGCTGCTTTGTAAGTTTTGAAAACCAATTTCGCGCTCTTCGGGTAAGGCAAAACGGGAATAAAAAACACCCTTATCTTTTAAAACTTTAGCTTTAAGGGCGGGGCGTGTGTCGTCTTTAAGGATGTTGTAAGCTTGCGTAAATAAGTCAAGCGCACGGGTCAATTGTCCTTTCTCGATGAGCGTTAAAGCCCATATATTCAGTATGTCGTATTGGAGTAACTTGTTTTTGTTTCGGTCTGCAATCTTCTGCCAATTGTCCCATGCTTTTATGCAGTAGTCATCTGCTTGACCGTTAAAGTGTATATAATTATAGTATTCAGCCAGACTAAAATAGGATTGAGCTAAAGATTCGTAATGAATAGGTTGCGTTTTTTCAACCGTTTCAATGGCTTTTTCAAAATAAAAAATTGTACTATCGCGGTTAAATTGGGGTGCTTTTTGAAACCATTTCGCCAAGCTCTGATAAGCCGTGCTTAATGCAATCGCCCCTTTGGATGTCTGTGAATTGTAGAACGTTTTTTCAATAGCAGATACGTCGGGTCGCTGCGCTTGCGCGTCCGATAGTGGAGCAACGAGAAAGAGGCAGCAAACAATTACCGAGCATATTATATGGCAAAAATGATTGCGTAGCATTTCTCCTAATTTAGTATGTAGTATGATTGTATTGTGAATCAAACTCTTAAAGCGAGCAAATATAGATTAACTAAGCAGTATTGTTTGCTATTTCGCTTATAGCTATGGTCATTTATTAAAATTGGCAAGAAATTATTCGGTGAATGTAGGCAAATTCACAAGAATGAGCTGATGCAAATTCAAGCACCACTTTTATTTCATTAAATTAACTGAGTGGATAAGTTTGCAGTCTATTCAATTATTATCTCTTAATGTATTATTTTACTCAGCTGCTTAATGATTCATTAATATTGTACTCAGCTGGGTTGGATGAAATTTGGTTTTCTTTTGCGCGTGGCGGATTAAAAACATTGGAAAGGCGATAAAATGCAAAAACGATAACGACACCGCAAAATATAGACGCATCCGCTAAATTAAAAATGGCTTGAAAAAAAACTGAGCCGCCAAAATAAGGAACTGATTTTGGAATTTGAAACATGGGAAAATACAACATATCGACAACCCGCCCTTGCAAAAAATTTGCATAGCCGTGCGCTGGTAAAAATTTAGCTGGACCCATAATGCAGTGAAAATTGGATTCAGAAAAAAAAAGTCCATAAAAAGCAGAGTCAAGAATATTACCAATAGCACCCGCTAATACGAGAGAAAAACCAAGCACTAATCCGAAAGGCACGCGGTATTTAATTGTAGTTGCAATATAAATTAAGGCTGAAATAGCCAATAATCTGAAAATACTGAGGAATAATTTTCCAAATGCACCACCAAATTCCAAGCTGAATGCCATACCTGCATTTTCAGCAAAATTTAATCGCGCCCACGATGCACCTAAAATAGGTCTGTCTTCACCCAAACAAAAATTGGTTTTGACGTAAAATTTGAGTGCTTGGTCTAAAAGAAGTACCGTAACTACAATGAGGGCTATTTTTAATCTATTTTTCACAAAATTATTTGATTAAGTAACTTGATATAGTTCGAGGATTTACGGATTAAAGCGCCTTATTTATATAACTATTCTGCAACCCTGATTCTGGCTTTTGTTCAGTGGTTTCAACTTCGTTGTTAAAAAAACGTCGATAGAATAGAAATATTATTGCCACACCTATAGTTATTGAAGCATCGGCTAAGTTAAAAACGGGTTGAAAAAACATGGAGCCGCCAAAATACGGAATTTTTTTAGGGATTTGAAACATCGGAAAATACAACATATCTACAACCCGACCATGTAAAAAATTGGCATAGCCTCCTTGCGGTGGCAAAAACTTAGCAGGACCCGTTATGCAATGAAAATCAGACTCGGAAAAAACAAGCCCATAAAAAGCGGAATCAATGATATTTCCAATGGCGCCGGCTAAAATGAGCGAAAAACCCAGCAATAACCCAAACGGAATGAACCTCTTCACGGTCAAAGCAATATAAATCATCAAACCAATGGCGCATAACCTAAAAACGCTCAAAAATAATTTTCCAATGGCGCCACCATATTCTAATCCAAAAGCCATTCCTGGGTTTTCAACAAAATTTAAGCGTGCCCAACTTAAACCCAAAAGTGATCTTTCTTCGCCATAGCAGAAAGTGGTTTTAATATAAAATTTTAGAGCTTGATCTAAAAAAAGTACTACAAAAATGATGAAGACAACTTTCAAACTATTTTTCACGGAGTGGGAATTCGAAACTATAAATAATAAAAAACGCGAAATTAATATAATTATGCAATTTTTTTCCACTGATTAAAATCTTGGCTACAAAATCCTGCGTCCTTCGAACATTTTCGATGTTCATTGGCATTCCAAATTGACGCCACTAACATAATTCTTCACAATTTGCAGCTCTAACGCAGTATTCGAACCCAAAAAACCTTTAAAATCAGAATCCTTCAGATGTGTTTCTGTGTAAGACTGAAAAGTTTTAGCCAACGGCAAATAGCTCCAATGCCATTTCTCTTCGTTATAACCTGTTTTGCGATAGGCAGTATAAGGCTGACAAAAACCATATGGTGCGGCATGTAGTTGTAACCAATTATAAATTTTTAAACCTTCACCATGTTCGAAATAAGCATTTGTCATGGCTACTAAGTCAATATCAGTTCCCCAATGATGTCTGCTTGCACCGGGCATGGCGCTGTATTCTAATATTTTTTTTGAGCGCGCAGTATTGTTGGGTTGATTTTTGAAAGCGTGCCATTTATTTTCCCAAATATTTTTCTGATAGTCAAAATTGCGTGTCGCTGAAAGCACATTGAGTATAATTTTATCTTTTGCCGCCGCATCGAACATCCGTTGTAATTGGGCGTAAGTTTCTTTTCGTAAATACATTTTTTTGGATGACTCTACAGTGCGTGCATATTTTTTATCGATTTCGATAAAATCTGGATGTTGCGCAGGGTCAAATTTTCCTGTAACATAATTAATATCAACGGCGATATTTTGTGCATTTACTTCATTCAACCAAACCGTGAAAAGGCATACAACTAATAACAACGCGTAGGTCGTTTTAAAAGCCCTTTTATTGTCATAGAAATGTAGTTTTTTAAAAAAACAATCTTTAAAAAGCGGAAATTCGCTGCACTGAAACATTTTATTCAACATTTTATTTTAAATATGTGATGACATAAGTAAATTTGTATAATTTCACGCCATAAAGAAATTTAATTGACAAGATTTAAACTCACTTAGAATGACATTTTATAAATACGCGCAATACACACTTATTATTCTGTTTGCAATTTGCGTAAATTCACTCGAAGCACAAAACAAAATAAGCGGAGTTCTTAAAGATAATGCCACTAATGAAGCGCTTATTGGTGCAACAGTAGCCGTTAAAGGTACTACGACAGGTACAATTTCTGAACCTGACGGCACTTTTGCTTTTGAAACGAAAGAACCGTTCCCTATAACGCTTTCAGTGACATTTATTGGTTACAACACCGAAGAAATTATTGTGACTAAAGACACTAAGATGCCCATTTCTGTCAGATTGCAAGCTTCTGCACAAGCCATTGAAGTGGTTGAAATTAAGGGGCAGCGCATTTCGGAAAAACAACAAGAATCGGCTTTGACGGTTGAAAGTATGGATAAACTCGCCATTAAACAAACGGCAGCGTTGAGTTTTTACGAAGGTTTGGGTAATTTAAAAGGTGTTGATTTAACAACTGCGGGTTTAGGTTTTACAATTATTAATACGCGTGGTTTTAACTCTACGAGTCCTGTTCGTTCGCTACAAGTTATTGATGGCGTCGATAACCAAGCACCAGGTTTGAATTTCTCATTGGGAAATTTTTTAGGCTCGAGCGAACTCGATGTTTTGAAAGTAGATTTAGTGGCGGGTGCGAGTTCGGCTTATTATGGTCCGAATGCTTTTAATGGTGTTATAAGCATGGAAACGAAAAGTCCATTCTATTCTAAAGGGCTTTCAGCGAGTATAAAAACGGGTGAGCGTAGCTTAGTAGATTTTGCTCTCAGGTATGCTGATGCTTTTAAAAACAGTGCCGGGCAAGATGTTTTTGGTTATAAATTTAATTTCTCGCACCTACAAGCACACGATTGGGAAGCCAAAAATTACGACCCAGTTAACGGCACAACTGATGGTAAAAATAATTATGGTCGTTTCGATGCTGTAAATCGTTATGGCGATGAGTATAATATTTCTGCCGATTATACTGAAATTACAAAATCGCAACCTTGGAATTTTATGAGTTTGGGATCTTTCCACAGAACAGGTTACAACGAAAGTGATTTGGTAGATTATAACGTTCAGAACAATAAAGCGAATGCTTCTTTTTACTGGCGTTTAAATCCTGCTGCTGCCGATAAATCGACAGAAATCATCGCATCATCGAGTTTTGGAAATGGTAATACGGTGTATCAAGGCGATAATCGTTTTGCTTTAAAGGGCATTTTATTTTTTCAGAATCGGTTAGAAATTCGCCAAAAAGATAAATTTTTCCTCCGTGCTTATGCCACGAATGAAGATGCAGGACAATCGTACGATCCGTATTTTACAGCTTTATTATTACAAGAGCAGTCAAAACAACCTGGTCAATGGTCGAGCGATTATGTAACTTATTGGCAGAGAGTAGTAGTACCGCATGCCCAAGAATTAGGTTTTCCAAGGCTTACTACAGTTTACGACCCAGTAACTCAAACGCTCGTCAATAGTTTCGACACCAAAGCTGAAGCAGCTTTTTATACAAAATTTAACGATTCTCTTTTTAGATGGCAAAACGATGCGCGCACTTTCGCCGATACATTTCATACAAACACACCATTTTTAGTGCCAGGAACAGCAGCCTTTCAAAAAGCATTCAACCAACTTATTACCACTAAGTCGGGCAGACGCGATTTAAGTATAGGCAGCGGAACTGGTTTTTACGACAAATCTGCCTTATATCATATTCAAGGAGAATACCGTTTCAAACCAAGTTTTGTTGATGAATGGGTTGTGGGAGGTAATTATCGTTTGTATGCGCCAAAATCGGCAGGTACAATTTTCAGTGATACCGCTAATATTTCCATTACAAACACTGAATTTGGTTTATATACAGGTATTGAAAAAAGATTCGCCAATAATAAAATGCGTTTTAACGGCACTTTGCGGATGGATAAGAACCAGAATTTTGATGTCTTATTTTCGCCAGCAGCTTCGCTTGTTTATCAACCCGATAAACTCAATTACGTGCGTTTAAGTTTAAGCTCGGCTATTCGCAATCCAACACTGAACGATCAATATCTCAATTTAAATGTTGGTCCAGCCATTCTTCGTGGTAATGTGGGCGGCGTTGATAGTTTAATAACTGTAGCCTCTTTCTTCAATTTTCTCAGTGGCAGGTTTGATAAATCGTTGTTAAACTACTTTAGAATCAATCCGATTCGCCCTGAACAAGTAAGATCGGCAGAAATTGGTTACAGAACGACTTTGTTCGGCAATACTTTCGTCGATATGAGCTATTATTACAGCTATTATACCAATTTTATTGGTTATAGAATTGGTTTGAAAGCCACTATTCTCGAAGCTAACTCAAATTTCCCACGCGATATTCAGGCATACCGCTACGCTTCGAATGCAGAAAGCGCCGTTACAACACAAGGTTATTCGGTGGGCATAAATCATTATTTCGCAAAATATTATCAATTAGCTGGAAACTATTGTTGGAACGTTTTAAACACAGCGCGTACTGATTCAATAATTCCTGCCTTTAACACGCCACAGAATAAATTCAATTTTAGTTTCTCTGGTCGCGATTTACCACTCAGCTCATCCAGAACTTTTGGCTTTAACGTTACTTATAAATGGATTCAAGGATTCAATTATGAAGGATCGCCACAATTCACAGGTTTTGTGCCTACTTACGATTTGGTCGATGCGCAAGTAAGTCTTGGTTTTACAAGCATAAGTACAACACTCAAAGTGGGTGCATCAAATTTATTCGATAACCAACAGTTTCAAGTATATGGCGGACCGAGAATTGGTCGAATGGGATATGTATCGTTGGTTTATGATTTTAATAAAAAGTAGATAGGTGTCAGGCAGTTTACGAGAAGCTGACACCTGATACCTGACACCTATAATAATCCCCCAAATGGGTTAAAAATGGCTGCATTGATTAAAAAAGCGTGTTCAATGTCGAAGGTGGCGGCACTTCGCCAATGTGTTTATACGCTTTTGCAGTCGCTTCTCTACCGCGCGCAGTGCGTTGAATATAACCTTCCATAATTAAAAATGGCTCATGCACTTCTTCAATCGTTCCTGCTTCTTCGCCAACAGCCGTTGCAATGGTGGTTAAACCCACAGGTCCGCCTTTAAATTTATGGATGATAGCACTGAGAATGCGATTATCCATTTCATCTAATCCACTTTCATCTACGTTTAAAGCAGAAAGTGCGTATTTGGCGATGCCTAAATCAATAGAACCATTGTGTTCAACTTGTGCAAAATCGCGCACGCGGCGCAATAAAGCATTCGCAATGCGCGGCGTACCACGACTGCGTCGCGCAATTTCGGCTGCACCTGCGGCATCAATCGGTAGATTCAGAAGAGAAGCAGACCGAAAAAGTATATTTTGGAGTGTTTCAACATTGTAATAATCGAGCAAACAAGTGATTCCAAATCGTGCACGCATCGGTGCAGTGAGTAAACCCATACGCGTTGTAGCACCTACTAAAGTGAACGGATGCAAAGACAACTGAATAGAGCGCGCAGACGGACCCGAATCGATCATGATGTCGATTTTATAATCTTCCATCGCTGAATACAAATATTCTTCTACTACCGTATTGAGTCTGTGAATTTCATCGATGAATAAAACATCATTAGGCTCTAAATTGGTGAGTAATCCCGCTAAATCGCCTGGCTTTTCTAAAACAGGACCTGAAGTGAGTTTCAAATTAGCGCCGAGTTCATGACTGATAATATGCGCCAATGTGGTTTTTCCCAAACCTGGTGGACCATGCAACAAAACATGGTCGAGCGATTCACCCCTCGTTTTAGCAGCACTGATAAAAACTTTTAAATTACTGACAAGTTTTGGTTGTCCGTTAAAATCGTTGAGTGCAATCGGGCGCAAAGCGCGCTCAATACGCTTTTCTTCAGGCGTAAAATTTTTATCCGTAGGATTGACGTTCGGGTTTGACATTTTATTGAGCTATGAGCTTTGAGCAATGAGCTTTTCTTATAGGCTCAAAAATTACTTCTCAAAATACTTTATTATAGTTGAATCGAGTCGTAAAGATACGTAGCAATTGAGAAATAAAGGTTAAAAATGTAGGCTTCAAAGAAAAAACAAAAAATAATAAACAAAAAGTTAGAGTTTTTTGCCTTATCTTTGAGTTTTAAATTAATTATGGAGTTCGTTAAACAAATAAATACGCTGCTGGTACCAAAACCCAATTTACCTTACAAAGTATTGGATTTATTCGCTGGTTGTGGCGGGCTTTCATTAGGTTTTGAAGCTGTTGGATTTCATACGGTTGGTTATGAAATGGATAGCAAAGCTGCGAGTACTTATAATAAAAATTTAAAAGGGCATTGTTTTGACCAGAAATTAGAACTCACAACCGAATACGAAACTGATTTTGATGTTGTCATTGGCGGGCCACCATGTCAGCCTTTTAGTGTAGGTGGTCACCAGAAAGGAATAGATGATGACCGCAACGGATTTCCAGTTTTCTTAAAAGCCATTGAACAAATTCAGCCGCGTATTTTTATGTTTGAAAATGTTCGTGGTATGCTCTATTCAAACAAATGGTATCTCGATGAAATCACCCTACGTCTTAAAAAATTAGGTTACAGAGTTGAATATCAATTATTCAATGCTGTAAATTTCGGTGTGCCGCAAAATAGAGAGCGTTTGTTTGTAGTTGGTCATAAAGATAAATTCCAATTCCCTAAACCGCAATTAAATAAAGTAACTGTTGGCGAAGCTATTAGCGATTTAATTGATAGCACAGAAGACGAAAAGAAAATACTAACGCCTTCGATGGATAAATATGTTGCCAATTATGAAAAAGCATCGAGTTGTATTAATCCGAGAGATTTACATTTACATAAACCTGCAAGAACATTAACTTGTAGAAATATTGCAGCACCCACAGGCGATATGCAGCGTGTTAAATTAAAAGATGGAAGACGACGCAGAATTTCAATTAGAGAAGCTGCACGATTGCAAAGTTTTCCCGATTGGTTCGAATTTGAAGGAACTGAGACAAATCAATATTATCAGATTGGCAATGCCGTTCCTCCGCTTTTGGCTTATAAAATTGCCGATTCTATAAAAAATTATTTATTAAATGCTATTGATTGCGAAGAAATTGAATTGAACATCGAGTTTTCGCCAAAAGTTAGCCAAATGCAATTATTTTAATGGCATATTTTATAAAAAGCAAAAAGTCTATCCAAATAGTTCAGTTGTTAGAAGATGCTATTTCTATTTTAGCTTCGGTTGGAATACCTATTGCAAATAAAACTGAACGCAGTTTAGAAAGAATGGCCATGACTTTTTTAGCTGTGGCGGGTGTAATAAAAAACTGGCAAGAAGCATCTGATTCTCGTTTTCTCAAAACAAGAGAAGTAATAAGTTTTATCAATCAACATTTTGAAGAAAATATTTCATCGGGTTCTTATGATGATATTAGACGAAAGGATTTAAAGTTATTAGTTGTCGTAGGTTTCATTCTGAATAGTTCTGATAAACCCGAAGCAGCGACAAACGACCCAACAAGAGGATATAGCTTAGATACTGATTTCAAAAACCTGATCCAAAGTTTTGGTTCAAAAGAATGGAAAACCAATCTTGAAAGTTTTATGTCTCAAAGAGAAACGCTTAGCGAATTGCTTTCTCGCAGAAGAAATATAATCCAAATTCCTGTAAAACTACCGAATGGAAAATTACTCGAATTATCTTTAGGTAAACACAACGATCTTCAAAAAGCTATTATCGAAGAATTTTTGCCGAGATTTGGTCAGGGTTCCGAAGTATTATACATTGGTGATACTTCAAATAAAATGCTGCATATCGAAGAAGCAAAATTAAAATCGCTGAACTTTTTTGAATTGTCTCACGATGAATTACCCGATATAATTGCATACAAACCCAAATTAAATTGGCTTTATTTAATCGAAGCTGTCCATAGCAGCGGGTCTATTTCTGAACTGAGAATGTTAGAATTGAAAAGACTGACCAAAACTTGTACGGCAGAAATAATTTACGTTACTGCCTTTTTGACTAAAACTGAATTTAGAAAATGGGTAACGGATATTGCTTGGGAAACGGAAGTTTGGATAGCTGAAAACCCTGACCACTTAATTCATTTCAATGGGGACAAATTTTTGGGACCACATAAGAGCTAGAAAGCCTAATTGGATTGTTTAAATTAGCTTTAATTAAAAAATTAGTATCCTTCAAGAAAAAAAATACTTTTCTCCTAAGAACTAATTTTATTATTTGATTACTTTTTAAAAATATTTCATTTAATTTTTGAGGTTTCGGATATTTTTGTACCTTTAAAAAACTTCTGTTTCTAACATATATATTAAGTACTCGGTATAAATTTCAAAATATAAATTAATGCCTAAAACAATAGATCTAGGGGTTGAAAGAGACCACATAGAATCATTAACGAGAGCAAGTGGTGTAACTGCAATTTCGGAACTAATATGGAATTCTTTAGATGCAGATTCATCAATTATAAATATTGACTATGTCAAAGGCAATATTTCAAATTTTGAATCGATTGAAATTCAAGATAATGGCCATGGTCTAGAATATTCAAAAGCTGAAGTTGTATTTGCGAAACTTGGGGGCTCCGAAAAAAAAATAATTCTATTAGCCCTAATGGAAGACAATTTCATGGAAAAGAAGGCAAAGGGAGATATAAAGCATTAGCCTTAGGGGATTTAATTAATTTTACTAGTAGGTTTAAAAACGTAAACCAAATTACTGAATTCTCAGTAAAAATTGACAAAAACAATCTTACTCATTCTGAATTTACTGATGTTAAATCATTAAAACCAGATGGGATTAATACAGGATTTAGAGTTTTTATAGAAAACGTAAATCAGGAAACAGCGCATCAGGCTTTTGAAATTAAAAACCGAAAGGATTTAGAACAAAAGTTTGCTTCTTACTGGATAAGTTATCCAGACTTTTCTATTTTTATTAATGGTGCCAAATTAGAATTTGAATCTTTAATAAAAAATTCTGAGGAGATTAAATTTGATGTAAAAGTTGATAAAATTTCCCATGAATTTATTTTCAAAGTGATAGAATGGAATTTTGATATAAAAAAGAAAACCTACCTATGTAACAAAAAAGGGGTTCCATTTAAAGATATCAATTTAGGAATAAAATCTTCAATACCTATTTCAATTTTTATACAATCTCTTTATATTGAACAGCTTCATAGAGAAAGTAGAATAGATGTTCAAGAATTTGATGGACTTCTTTTAGATATAATTAACGAAGCAAAAAAATTTGCCAGAGACTATGTTAGAAAAAGACTTCATCTTTATTCAGGTGAGTTTATTGAAAGCCTAAAATCAGAAGGTTTATACCCTTATCAAGATAATCCAGAAAATTTAGTTGAAGAAACACAAAGACAAGTTTTTGATATAGTGGCTTTACAAGTTAATGAATATTTACCCGATTTTGAAAAACAAGACCACAAAACTAAAAAATTTACTCTATCATTGATTAAAGAAGCACTCGAAAAAGACTCAAAATCTCTACAAAGAATTCTCTATGAAGTTATTGGATTGCCAAAAGAGAAAAGGGACGAACTTGTTGAAATTCTTCAAGAAACATCTCTTTCAAGTATTATTGATACTATGACAGAGATTAAAAATAGATTAAAATTTATTTATGGACTCGAAGAACTTATCTATAATAAAGATTTAAATAAAAATATACTCGAAAGAAAACATTTGCACAGAATACTCATAAATGAGACCTGGATTTTTGGTGATGAATATACTTATGGTGTGGATGATGTAACCTTGAAAAATGTTCTTAAACAATATTTAAAATATTTGGGTAGAAATGATTTTGAAGAAATTGCAGAAGGTCAATCCAATTCAGATCTCCAAATTATTCCAGATGTATGCTTGTGGAAACAGTTTCCTCAAGGTTCTCCCGGATACAAGACAAATTTGATTATTGAACTCAAAAAACCTACTGTTGATGCTGGCATGAATGAGCTGTCCCAAATTAAACTTTATGCTACTCGAATTAGTCAAGATGAGAGATTCCCAAAAGAAAAAACAAAATGGAAATTTCTTTTAATTACTAAAGATATTAATAAAGATATTGAAAACGAACTAGAACAATTAGATAGAAAATATGGACACGTTTTGGCTACAGAATTTTATGATGTTTATGTATTAACTTGGGGACGAATTTTAACCGAAGCTAAAACGAGGTATGAGTTTATAAAAGAGAAGCTAAATATTAATCTAATAGACAATGAAAAGAATTTAGAATATCTAAAGACAAAATACAATGAGTACTTACCAAAAGATATTAAATAATCTGCTATTACTTTCAAATTTTTAATTTGAAAGTAAGAAGCAATAACAGCACAATTATAGTTATGTTTATCGAATCAATTTAACAATTTAAACAGCACAAACGTAGTTATGTTTGTTTGAGTTAGCTGTTCATTTTTAAAAAAGAAAAATGAATTTTTAAACTTGTGAATTAATAGACTTGATCGGTTAAAACTTTTTTATTACTAAATTCGTAAAATAAAAACCATCATTCATCCCTAAAACATTTCTCAACGCGCATCACAAATAACTCATCAATATTAGTTATTTTTGCAGAAAATTCAGGAGAATTGTCCGAGTGGTTTAAGGAGCACGCCTGGAAAGTGTGTGTACGGCACAACTGTACCGAGAGTTCGAATCTCTCATTCTCCGCTAAAAATATTTTCTATGAAACGTTATTGCCTCGCGCTCGATCTCATTGACGACCCGATTTTAATTGCTGAATACGATGCCTATCACCAAAATGTGTGGCCCGAAGTTTTAGCGAGTTTAAAAGCATCAGGTATTGTTTATATGGAAATTTACCGCGCAGGTAATCGTTTGTTTTTGATTTTGACTACGAAAGAAGGATTTTCTCTTGAGAAAAAAGCTGCTATGGATGCCGCAAACCCTAAAGTGCAAGAATGGGAAACCCTCATGTGGAAATATCAGAAAGCACTTCCTGTTGCAAAGCCTGGTGAGAAATGGGCATTGATGGAGCGCGTTTTTAAACTCTAATACTTGTAATAAAATGGGTTGCGATGCGTTTCTAATGCTTCATTCAACTACAATACTCAATATCTATTAATGAAATTTCTTTTCATTTCTATATTCTTCATTTTTTCTTTTTCTATTGAAGCACAAGTTCCTTCATCCGATTCAACCACTAAAGTTGTCTCCATTTTACCGCAGCAATCTTTTTATCTCGATTCTCGATTTGTTGCCAATATTAATGGTCGCACACGTTTAGCCATTCCGTTTTGTTTGCCTGAAGGCACGGTTAAATATTATGTGTCGTTTGCTGGCAGCGATTCAAAAAACGAAATTACATCTTGGATTGGTTTGGCAGGTCAACTCACGCGATTTATTGACAGAACAGGTGTCACCGCCGGACTTATTGATGCCATTGTAAAACCCACAGGTACGGCTGTTACAGATGTTTACATTTTGGATACCGTCGCACAGAAAAATTTCTTGAACTTTAAAGATAGATTGTGGGTTGCCAACCCTTACACTTCGCGACAAAATATTACAGGTGGTGTATTGGAAATTACGCCAAAATCGGGTTGCGAGCTGATATGTTTTAATAATCCGAGTTTGAAATCGGGATTGAATTTGAAGTTTGAAATTACGGCGGTGGTTTCTAAACAACCCAAACCGATGGTTATTAAATCAGCAGAAATAGTTAGCACAAGTCCCCTTGCAGCCACTCCGCTTTCCGATAAAATAATAGCTGTTGAACCAAGCCTGAGTTTTAAAACTGCGCGCATAGCCGATAGTTTAGAGCATCAGAAAGATTTTGAAGGTTTATTAAAACATACCAATTCTTACTTGTCATCTAATTTCGACGATACGCTCGCAAAAACTTTACATGCGCGGTCACTCATTTTAAATCGAAAACCCACTGATGCAACTTCGCTCATTTTGCCACTCATTGAAAATAAAAATCAAGATTTAAATATTAATCTACTTTTAGCACACAGTTATTTGTTTTCGAACCAGAATAACAAAGCGGAAAGAATTTACACCAAATTCAAAGGTCAAAAATTTCCAGACGGTATTACTTGGGAAGATAAAGTGCGCGCTGATTTTAAAGCGTTCATTAGCTATAAAATGTTTAATTCTTATTACGATAATATTTTGAAGAGATTGGCTAAGTAGGTCAGCGTATAGAAGTTTCCCGCAGAAATTCGCAGAAAGTCCCGCAGAAATTCGCAGAAAAATAACAACTATGCTGACCCTGCGAATTTCTGCGTCAAATTTCTGCGAATTTCTGCGGGAAACCTAAGTCTTAAATAATTTTATTCAGTCGCTTTTGCAATTATTTTATAAAAAAATTGGTTTTAAAACTAAATAATACTAATTTTGCGCTCTCAAATTTTAGGAGAAGAAATATTTTAGAAAAATAGGGTCGCTAAGCTTGGCGACTAAAAATAGAATTAACGATGGCACACCACGCTTCAGCAAAAAAACGCATCCGTCAAACAGTAGCACGCCGTTTGAGAAACCGTTTTTATAAAAAAACAACGCGTACAGCAATTCGCTCTTTGCGCTTACTCACTGTAAAGGCAGAAGCTGAAAAGTTTTTACCTAAAGTGGTGACGATGATTGACAAATTAGCTGCTAATAACCGTATTCACAAAAACAAAGCGTCGAACTTGGTTTCAGGTTTAACGGTTCATGTGAACAAATTAGCGTAATTACGCAAAATATATACAACTCAAAGTTATTTTGGGTTGACTTTAAAAATCATTCGCTCTACCTTTGCGCAGAACGAATGATTTTTTATTTATGATACTTCATCACATTCATTGGGCTGCACCCAATGCTTTCATCCGACGCGCCGTTGGCGCTTTTAGCAGCAAAGCATCGCAGCTCTACATTTGCCTTTTGCTATTTGCCTTTTGCAATTTGCTCTCTGCTCAAAGCGCGCAGCTTGTTGCATTGCATCGCGACCCAAAACTGATAAAAAAAGAATTTCCCTATAATATCCGCCTCATTGACAGTGCTGATAAAGTTTTCAATTCTTCAGAAATATTGAAGAAAAGTGCTAAACCTTTGGTGGTTGTGCATTGGCTGACAACTTGCGGTCCGTGCAGGTACGAATTAGATAATTTCAAGAAAAAATTTGCCACTTGGCAAGCAGAACAGCCTTTTACATTGGTGGCAATTTCTGAAGATTTCGAATTTAATCGCGCCAATTATATTAAACGCGTTGAGCTTGAAAAATTTCCTTTCCCTACTTTCCACGATTTTGACCGCGAATTTCCGAATGTATTAGACGGTGAACTTAATGGCTTGCCGCAATTATTTATTTACAACAAAAAAGGAGATATTGTTTTTCATCACAGAGGCATATTAGCTGGTGATGAAAACGCGCTTTTGGCTTTGGTAAAAGAAGCGGCGAAAAAGTGAAAAGTGCAAAAAATAACTTCGTGAGTCTATGTGCCTTTGTGGTGAAGCAAATCGTAGGTGAATTTCACCACAAAGGCACAAAGAAACAAAGACTTCACAAAGTTTAAGCGTTGATATAAGTCAAAATATCGTCGAAATAAACAGTGCCAAGAATTTGGTTTTGGTTTTTGACGATGCCGATTTTAGTAGAAGCCTGATTCATTTTTTTAGAAACGGCTTTGAGTGTTTCATCAACATCGGCAGTTACATAATTCGTGTTGGTGTAAGTTAATACAATCGCCAGATGATCTGAATTTTTGCGCGCATCGTTCAAATCGTCGGTTTCTAAAAAACCATAAAGCGCATTTTCTTGGTCGAAAACGAGAAAAATGGGGTTAGTAGCTTTTTGAGTTTGTAATAGTGCATCACCCATGAGCATAGACGTTTGCAAGGATAAAAAATGAGCCTTCATTATTTCTTTAACCGTTCCCTCATCGTAACGCGACTCACTGCGAACTTGCTTATACTCATTGCGCGCCGAAACAAAAACTGCCACTGCCAACAACGCTAACATGGGTTTATATGGTTCTTCGGGATGCCAAGGATTGTAAAATGCAAAACCAAAAATGGCAATTGCAAAAGCTCTGCCTACAATAGATGCAATAAAAGTAGCACGTGGGCGCGGCATTGCAAAACACATCAACGCACGGAAAATTCTACCGCCATCCATCGGAAATGCTGGAATGAGATTGAACAGCATGAGGAACAAATTCATATTCGCAATCGTCAACACCAATTTACCCCATTTAGACATTCCGAAATCATCTTGTCCAATAAATAGGTCTTCAATGGAAGGTTCGTAATGAAAAGCCAATACTGCAACGAGGGATAGAACAATAAAAATGGCTAAATTAACGGCGGGTCCAGCAAAAACAACAAAGAGTTCTTGTACTGGATTTTTCGGAATATGTGTTAATCGCGCTACGCCGCCAATGGGTAAAATAGTAATATCGTGCGTAGAAATGCCATAACGTCGTGCAGCGAGCGCGTGCCCGTATTCGTGCATGATAACGCAAGCGAATATAATAAGTACAAGCGCCAAGAGGATAAAAAAACTTCTGACATTTTCGTGTTCGCTGTAGGTTGAGTACATCAAAAACAAAATCAGAAATATAAACGACCAATGCAGGTACACGTTAATACCAAACAATCTGAAAAGCCGAACTGTACCACGCATAAATAGTTGTTATTTGTCAGTTGTTAGTTGATTATCATTTCAGACAACCGACAACTAACAACTGATAAGTGCTTTTAGTTTATTAAAGTCTCACGCTTTACGGTGTGCTGCGCGCCGTTTTTTCATAGCATCGAGAGATTTATTTTTTTGTAACGGAATAGCTTCACCCATAATATCGCGAATAACAACCGATGCGCAAACACCACCAAACGCGGCGGGAAGATATGATATTGTGCCATACGCCGATTTTTTAAAATTCGAACCATCTGTCATCATTAGTGCCGATTTTGGTGCTGGCTCATCGCTAAAAACACAAATGAGTTTATCGCGAATGCCTTTACTTTTTAAACGTTTGCGAATTTGCAAAGCAAAATGATCGTTGTACGTATCGCACAAATCGGCAATTTTAATGCGCGTTGGGTCAATTTTTCCACCTGCTCCCATGGAAGAAACAATTTTCAATCCGTGTTTTTTAGCAGAAACAATGAGAAATAATTTCGGGCTTACACTATCTATACAATCCACCACATAACTATAATTAGCAGCAATACAAATCGCGTCGGCTTTATCGGGCGTTAAAAAATCTTTGATGACAGTTAAATTTATGTCAGGATTAATATCGCGCAATCGTTCTGCCATCCAATCTGCTTTAGAAACACCATGCGAACTAAATAATGCAGGTAATTGTCGGTTTCTGTTCGTTGGGTCAACTACATCGCCATCAACAATTGTCATTGTGCCAATACCTGCACGCGCAATAAATTCGGCAGCAAAACTTCCCACACCGCCTAAACCCACCACCAAAACGTGTGCGGCATTCAATGTTTGAACTTTTTGTTCGCCTATCAGTAAGGTAGTGCGCGAAAGCCAAGCTAAATTCTGTTCCATTGGTGCAAAAATAACTCTAATTCGCATTCAAAAAGAAATAAGCGCACCGAAAAAGCGTTTTAATGATTCACAGTATCTAATTAATTGTTGCGAAGCATCAACAAAAAAAAATAATATCATTGATAGGTGCGTTGCACACCGTATTTTTGCGGCGTATCCCTACATATAAATATTAACAATGTTACGAATAGTTTTACCGATTTTTTGTTGCGTCATTCTAACTTGTTGGGCAATAGCTCCTTTG
>JAYWBA010000145.1:0-14297 GCA_043781915.1 Saprospiraceae bacterium | reverse complement strand
AAAAACTTATTGGTTAATTCATAACTCACGTTGCAATATGGCAAGAATAATAGATTTCAAGGAAGAAATAATGTAGCGTACACCCTTGCGACCGCCCTTTTAGAAGTGGTTTTTGGTTTTTTTTTCATTTTTTCTGTAAAAATCTGTGTACCTAACGTAATGTTTTCGACCTTAGCGAAAACTCTTGTAGCGTGATTTTTTCCTTACAGAAATATAAAATAATAATTCCGTTGTTTTTATTTTTGGTTTTCTCTCAATGCCGAGATAAAACCAATTCCGACGATTCTAAAAAAGTATTTCGATACAATCAAATAAAGGCTATCACCTCACTTGATCCTGCTTTCGCGCGCTCGCAAGCAAATATGTGGGCAGTTCAATCTGTTTTCGATAATTTAGTCGGTCTCGATGATTCATTGCACATTGTTCCACAGCTTGCAAAATCTTGGGAAGTTTCACCCGACGGTTTATTTTATGATTTCACTTTGCGTAACGATGTCTATTTTCAAGATGATGTTTGTTTTCCTAATTCAAAAGGCAGAAAATTAGTAGCTACTGACGTGGTTTTTAGTTTTAACCGCTTCACTGACTCTACAACAAATTCACCAGGTTCATGGATTTTTAAAGGACATGTTGCAACACAAAACCCGTTTGTTGCTTTAAACGATTCAACCGTAAGAATTAATCTGATTGCACCGTTTCGACCATTAATGGGGATTTTGACCATGCAATATTGCGGTATAGTCCCTTATGAAGCTATCGAGATGTATAAAAAAGATTTTCGATCGCATCCCGTTGGAACAGGACCATTTGCCATAAAACGTTGGGTTGAAAATCAAGGATTGTTTCTGAAGAAAAATTCACATTATTGGAAACGCGATAGTGCTGGAAACACTTTGCCGTACTTAGATGGTGTGCGTGTGTATTTTATGCCTGATAGAAAAACGGCTTACCTCGAAATGATGAAAAGTAAAGTTGATTATACGGTGGGTGTTGAAAGTTCGATAATAAACGAATTACTAACCGCCGATGGTGAAATGCAGCCGAAACAGAATGGCAAACTCCAACTTATCAAAACGCCCTACTTAAACACGGAATATTTAGGAATTAATTTAAAATTTGGAACTGAAAAAGATAATCCGCTATTGATTAAAAAAGTGCGACAAGCACTTAATTATGGATTTGACCGTGATTTGATGTTGCGTACTTTGAGAAATTCGATGGGTAAACCTGCAAATTCTGGTTTTGCGCCGCGCGGTTTGCCTTCTTTTAATGAAAAAATAGTGGGTTACAATTATAACCCCGAACGGGCGCGACAGCTTTTAAGCGAAGCCGGATTTCCAGATGGTAAAAACATGCCGCCTATAAAAATTTTTGTCATTAAAGACTATCTCGACATTTGCACTTTTATCTCAAAACAATGGGAAAGCTTGGGCGTAAAAACAAAAGTAGAAGTGATTGAATCGGCAACACTCGCAGAAAAAATGACGAGCGGCACTGTGCCTTTTTTTCGCGGTTCGTGGATAGCTGATTATCCCGATGCAGAAAGTTATTATACCGTTTTTTATTCTAAAAATCCAGCTCCACCCAATTACACCCGATTTGATAATCCAAAATTTGATGCATTGTACGAGGCATCACTCAAAGAAAACAGCGATTCCCTCCGCTATGTTTTGTACAATAATATTGAACGCATCATTATTGAAGAAGCACCTGTCATTTTTCTCTTTTACGACGAAAGCGCGCGATTTGCGACAGCGAATGTTAAAGGGTTAAGTCGTAATGCAATGAATTTATTGCCACTTGAACGTGTGAGTAAATATTGAGATTTAAGATAGGCTTGAAAAGGTTTTTGATTCATTTGAAACGACTCTGACAATTACCTGAATGGGTTAAATTGCAGTGTTGTGGTCTTTTGAATTAATGATATTATGAGCCGAACTACATTTTTGAAATAATAATTTAATATTATCTGTTTTTGAAAATTCTAATTTGTGTTTTGGCATTAAGTTTGTATTTAAATAATTATAATAAATATCATGAAAATAAATTTTCAACCTGAGCAGATTGTTTTAAGTGTTGTGAAAGTTTAATTGTAATAGCTTTTAAATAAATACTTTATCTCAGAAATTATTAAAATTTTTTGAGTTCAACACAATGAAACCAATTTGTAAAAGAAAAAATCTACCAAGCCCACAGTTACAGATTACTCATTTAAAACGCTTATTAATATATGTATCAACTTAAACAATTACCTGAAGAAATTGGGCAACTAACCAAATTAACGCGTCCGAATTTAAATTTTAAACAGCGCGAACAATTACCGCAAAAATCAGAACAGATAATAAATTTAACGCAGTTAGACTTAGTTGACTATCAGAATGCTGAACTACCTCAAAGAATGGGTCAGTTGACTAAAGCAATGCACATGAATTTAAATTACAAGCAGCTTAAACAATTACCAATTGTTATTACCAAACTCATATATTTGACCCAATTAGATTTAGTAGAAAATAAACTTATTACTTTACCTAAAGAAATTGGTCAACTCATTAACTTAACACGTTTAGATATAACAGATAATCTCCTCACCACTCTACCCAAAGAAATTGGCCAACTCATCAATTTAACACGTTTAGATTTAGGCGCTAATAGACTTACAGAAATACCTGTTGAAATTGGTCAACTCACTAATTTAAGATATTTATCTTTATGGTCGAACGAAATTAACGGACAAGAGCGCAAAAAAATTGAAAAATTGTTGCCAAATTGTAGAATAATATTTTATTGAAAAACTTTAATAAACAAACGGCGGTATCTCAAAATACGCCACATCTTTCATTGGTTTTAAGTCAGAAAGAAAATATTCACGGCGAGAAAGCAAAAGCATCACTTCATCGTAATAATCTTCGATTAAATTGCGGCGCGCTAATTCTTCATTAAAAATGAGTTTATCAAGCGCCTCTTCGTCGAATTTGGTTATATTATTTTCTAAAATAAATTTATGAATTGCCCAAATCCAAAAAACAGTCAATGTATGGTGATACCCTGTACCTTTGTTACCTTTGCCTTTAATTTCATTATACCTCCAAACGCGCTTTTTCATTTCTAACACAGCTTGTCTATCATAAGTCAATACTACATACATACCCACTATTAAGTGTGCTTCGTGCGTCCACTCTTCGCGCGGTAATGTAGCATCATTGTGCGTTTCAACTATTCTCAGTGCTTCAGGGGTTGTAATTGCATAAGCCATACTAATTTGTCAAAATTTCGGACAAAAATAAGCCAATTAACTAATTATGTGTCAATCATTGACATTCAATTTTTAAAGTCTGTCAAATTGTCTTAAAAAATGTGTTGGCTTGTAGTTTGATACACAAGTGAAGAAAAAATCTTTTTAATTAATCAATTTTATAAATTCAGTTGTACTATGAAGCCGATAAACGACAGAGTAGTTGTAAAACCGGAACCCGCAGAAGAAAAAACCAAGGGCGGTATCATCATTCCTGACACAGCAAAAGAAAAGCCACAACGTGGTAAAGTGATTGCAGTTGGTCCGGGTAAAGAAGGTAAGGCGTTAACTGTGAAAGCAGGTGATGTTGTTCTTTATGGAAAGTATTCTGGTCAAGAGCTTTCGCACGAAGGTACTGATTATTTAATAATGCGTGAAGACGATATCCTCGTCATCCTTTAAACTAATCAATTTTTTTAAACAAAAATTTTCTCCAAACACACTCATCTAAAATTAAAAGATATGGCTGCTAAGGAAATAACCTTTAACGCTGATGCCAGAGAGCATCTTAAAAATGGTATCGACGCTTTGGCTAATGCAGTAAAAGTTACTCTCGGACCTAAAGGAAGAAATGTTGTCATTCAAAGAAGTTTTGGCGCACCCATCGTGACTAAAGACGGTGTAACTGTTGCTAAAGAAATTGAATTAAGCGATCCAATTGAAAACATGGGTGCGCAAATGGTTAAAGAAGTAGCGTCAAAAACAAACGATGCTGCTGGCGATGGTACAACTACTGCTACTGTTTTAGCGCAAGCTATGGTGCGTGCAGGTTTGAAAAACGTAGCTGCGGGTGCAAATCCAATGGATTTAAAACGTGGTATTGAAAAGGCAGTAAAAGCTGTTGTTAAACATATCAGCGAACAAAGCGAGCAAATCAATAACGATTTTGATAAAATTAAGCAAATTGCATCTATTTCAGCAAATAATGATGATGAAATAGGAACATTGATTGCTGACGCTATGAAACGCGTTTCAACGGATGGTGTTATAACTGTTGAAGAAGCAAAAGGTACTGAAACGTACGTGGATGTAGTTGATGGTATGCAGTTCGATCGCGGTTATTTGTCGCCGTACTTCATCACAAATGCGGATACTATGGTGGCGGAATACGAAAACCCATTGGTTTTGATTTACGATAAGAAAATCAGCAACATGCAAGAAATGTTGCCAATTTTAGAAAAATCATTGGGTACAGGTCGCCCATTATTAATCATTGCTGAAGATGTTGATTCTCAAGCATTGGGTGTGTTAGTAGTGAACCGTTTGCGCGCTGGTTTAAAAGTTGTTGCTGTAAAAGCACCAGGTTTTGGCGATCGTCGCAAAGCGATGTTGGAAGATATTGCCATTTTAACGGGTGGTACGGTTATTTCAGAAGAGCAAGGTTACAAATTAGAAAATGCTGATTTGGCTCATCTTGGAACTTGCGAAAAAATTACTGTCGATAAAGATAATACGACAATCATTAACGGTAAAGGCGAAAGTGAGGCTATTAAATCGCGCGTGAATCAGATTAAGCAACAAATTGAAATCACGACTTCCGATTATGACCGTGAAAAACTACAAGAGCGTTTGGCTAAGTTGGCAGGCGGTGTTGCGGTTTTATACATTGGTTCAGCTACTGAAGTTGAAATGAAAGAAAAGAAAGACCGTGTTGACGATGCTTTACACGCAACGCGTGCTGCTGTTCAAGAAGGAACCGTAACAGGTGGTGGTGTTGCTTTGGTGCGCGCTATTTCGGCTTTAGTAAACATGAAAGGCTTAAACGAAGATGAAACGACTGGTATTGATATCGTTCGTCGTTCCATTGAAGCACCTTTGCGTTGCATTGCAGAAAATGCAGGGGTTGAAGGTAGTGTTGTTTTCCAACGTGTTAAAAATGGTAAAGGAAGTTACGGTTATAATGCACGTACTGATAAATTCGAAGATTTAAAAGCTACTGGTGTTATTGACCCTGCTAAGGTTGTACGTGTTGCTTTAGAAAACGCAGCATCAGTATCAGGTATGGTTTTAACAACTGAATGTGTTTTGAATGATAAGCCAGAAAAAGAAGCGGCACATTCTCACGGCGGTGGCAACCCAGGAATGGGTGGCATGGGTGGAATGATGTAATTTCTTTTGAGAAATAAAATTTTAAAGGCTGTTCATTTGAACAGCCTTTTTTATGAAATTAACCTTGGAGCTTTAAAAAATAATTCGTGTTAACTAGTCTCTATTCAGATGTTACTCATACGCTCAGCATTTCCAGCAGGAAACTGATTTACAATTCAGCTTTAGCTGAATAATTGCGTTAACTCTTGAATTTACATCAGAAATTAGCTATTTTATCAATCAAACTTTCTGCATCGTTATCACCACCGACTTAGAAGTTGGGGTCATACTATTATCTGCAAAAGAATCAATCGGTATCAAAGAATTAGCTTCAGGAAAATACGTTGCCACATCGCCTTGCGGAATGTCATAAGTCACAACAATATACCGCTTCGACTCACGGACAACGCCGTTGAAATGGCTGTATAAATTCACCACATTGTTGACGAGCAGCCCCTCGGTAGCCATATCTTTTTCGTTCATCAAAATCACCCTTCTTTCGTTGTACACGCCGCGATAACGGTCATCGAGTCCATAAATAGTGGTGTTGAATTGGTCATGGGAGCGGATGGTCATCATCATATATTCGCCTTGTTTCAGCGTCCATTTTGGCGCAGGATTGATGGTGAAATGCGCTTTACTGTCTTGTGTTGTAAATTTTCTATCGCGAGGTCCATTCGGTAAATAAAAACCACCAGCTTGTCTAACACGGGTATTGAAATTGTCAAAACCTGGGATAATGGACTCAATTAGGTTGCGAATATTATCATAATTATCGCGCATTCCCATCCAATCTACCCGCGTCCGTTTACTCAAAGTGGCGTATGCCAAATCACAAACAATCGCAGTTTCGCTTTTCAATTGCGGTGAACAAGGCGACAAAATGCCCGTTGAAGTTTGTACTACGCCCATTGAATTTTCTGTAGTCACAAACTGCTCGCCGCTAGCTTGTTTATCAATTTCAGTACGTCCTAAGCAAGGCAAAATGATGGCGGTTTTGCCATGAATCAAATGACTGCGATTCAGTTTTGTGGAGACATGCACTGTCAAACTGCACCGTCTCATCGCTTCTGCCGTAAATTCTGTATCGGGCGTTGCCGACAAAAAATTACCACCAAGGGCGAAAAACACGCTCGCTTTGCCGTCATACATGGCGCGAATAGCTGAAACGACATCATAACCGACTGCACGCGGCGGTTCAAAGCCAATCACTTCTTTCATTTTGTCTAAAAATTCGGGGTTGGGGTCTTCCCATATCCCCATCGTTCTGTCGCCTTGAACATTTGAGTGTCCACGAACAGGACAAGTGCCAGCCCCAGGTTTTCCGATAGCCCCTCGCAGTAAAAGTAGGTTGACGACCTCTTGGATATTGCCGACAGCGTTTTTGTGTTGGGTCAAACCCATTGCCCAACAGATAATGATTTTTTTTCTCGAGATACAAAGCTGTGCCGCTTCCCGGACTAAATGTTCGGGAACGCCACTGCGATTGACCAAATCATTAAAATTTTGCTGCGACAAATCCTCTAAAAAAACTTCGATGCCAACTGTCTGATTATTAATAAAATCTAAATCAAACACGCTGTTCGGGCTCTCCTTCTCGGCTTCTAACATCAAAAACATAATGGCTTTGAGCAGCGCGACATCGCCATTGATTTTTACTTGAAGGAATAAATCTGCCAACTTTATACCCCCCTTAAGTATTTTGATTGGTCGTTGAGGGTTAGTATAGTGCAGAAGTCCAGCCTCGGGTAAAGGATTTATTGCCACAATTTTACCGCCGTTTTCCTTACATTTTTCGAGAGCAGACATCATACGGGGGTGGTTTGTCCCAGGATTTTGCCCCATAACAATGACCAATTCTGATTCATATATATCCTCCAAAGTCACCGAACCTTTGCCCAAACCAACAGTTTCAGATAGCCCTTTACCACTTGATTCGTGGCACATATTGGAGCAATCGGGCATATTATTTGTGCCGTATTCACGGATAAACAATTGATACATAAATGCGGCTTCGTTGCTCGCTCTACCAGATGTGTAAAAAATGGCGCGATCTGGCGAATCTAATGCGTTTAACTCATTAGCTATCAATTCATACGCCGCATCCCAATTAATCGGTTCATAGTTGTTACTGCCAGCTTTCAAAACCATTGGCTCAGTCACACGACCACTTTTGCCGATGTGAAAATCTGACCAAGTGGAGAGTTCTTGGACGGTATATTTTTTGAAAAAACTCGGAGTGAGCATTTTTTTAGTTGCTTCCTCGGCAATGGCTTTCACGCCGTTTTCGCAATACTCACCAATTACTGAACGGTCATCATCGGGGTCGGGCCAAGCGCAACCTGGGCAATCGAAACCTCCTTTTTGGTTCATTTTAAACATCGTCCGCACTGCATCTATTGGTTTCATCCATTTAAAAGCGTGCTGAATCGAAGAAGTAATAGCAGGAATACCCACCGCCCCTTCTTTGCGCTCGCCCAGATGCAAACCTGTGAAGACTTCGGGAGTCAATGCTTCAGTCCCATCGTTAAAAGTTTTTTCGAGGACAACTATATCGTGTCCTTTAGGTTCAATATTCGAATCAGAAGCGATTTCGTTCATTTTTATTTTTGATAATGATGAGTGATAAATGGTGAATAAGATACTAGTATAGTAGATCTAACATTGTACCGACTCATAGTCAGCCAATTCAAAAAATGTATCTGCCGTATACGGATGCTATTGCCTTCTAGTCTCAATTTCATTGTATATAGATCCTTTCAAAACACGAATAAATATTGAACCGATTGTTTTTCAAAAATCCAACCAACGTTATATTGTTTTCATCTGCCAACTGTACGGCAAGGCTCGAAGGCGCTCCAACTGCGGTGATAATCGGAATACCTGCCATCAATGCTTTCTGGACTAATTCAAAACTGCTACGTCCACTCACCAATAGTATATGGTGTGAGAGAGGCAAAAGATTCTGTTGCATCGCCCAACCGATGAGTTTATCAAGGGCATTGTGCCGACCCACATCTTCGCGCAAAGCGATAAGCCCTCCTTCAGTATTGAACAACGCGGCGGCGTGGATACCGCCAGTATCTTCAAAAATGGATTGGAATACCCGCAATTTTTCAGGCAAATTAAACAGAATAGTGCTTTTGATGAGTGGAATATTTTTGTTTATCAAAAAACAGGATGTTGTTTGCACCATATCCATTGAGGTTTTGCCACAAACGCCACAACTCGAAGAGGTATAAAAATGCCTTTGCAACTTCTCGGCAGCAAAAGTGACAGTGGGGTGCAAATCCACTTTAACAACATTGGTTTGGGCTGTTTCCGCTAATGCACTTGCACTATAACGCACCGAAATCACATCCGCAAAACTACCAATGACTCCCTCAGTAAATAAGAAACCGAGTGCCAATTCAAAATCATGTCCCGTCGGCGTTCGCATCGTGACGCTGATGCTTTGGCGGTTGCGGTTGTGCGCGTCACCAAAAGCGATGACGATTTCAAGTGGCTCTTCTGCCGCAAGTGCATCCTCTGCCATGGTGACACCCTCAGTGTTGATCCGATGAATCGGGCGTTTAACGAGGTTTTTATTTAATAAGTTGGGCTTTGTCACGACCTTTTGAAATGAAATTTTTACAAAATAACGACACTGCAAATGTAATTGTCTTTTTTAATGCAAAAGTCAACAATGTTATCAAAAAAAATAATAAATATGAGACAATCGTTGCATTTTTAATTGAAATTATCTTCTTACATTTGACAATAATTATTTTAGCATTTTAAATAAAAACAAAATTTGATTTCAGAAAACTACATTAAAAGAATCAAAAACCTACTTTTCACAAAACGTTTGAATCAAGTATGATATTATACTAAACAACTTTAAAATTAAAATTTATGGCATTACTTTCCTTTTTGGACAGGGAATACTCTGTTGCTAAGCCTGATTACAACCGATGGCTTTTTCCGCCCGCAGCTCTCGCCGTCCACATGTGCATTGGGCAGGCTTATGGATTGAGCGTTTTCAGTATTCCGTTTTCAAAACTCCTCGGCGTTGACAAATCTTTGCCTGATGACTGGCCTTTGACCACTACAGTTTGGATTTTTAATATCGCCTTTTTCGTTCTTGGCGTATCAGCTGCCCTTTTTGGTAAGTGGGTCGAGCGGAATGGTCCCCGCAAAACGATGTTTGTGTCGGCTTGCTCTTTTGCGATAGGCTTTTTTATCTCTGCATTGGGTGTTCATTGGCACAGTATCTGGCTTTTGTACCTTGGTTACGGCGTTTTTGGTGGTATTGCTTTGGGTTTGGGTTATATTTCACCCGTTTCGACCTTGATAAAATGGTTTCCAGACCGTCCAGGTATGGCAACAGGTATGGCAATCATGGGTTTTGGTGGAGGTGCATTGATTGGTTCGCCACTAGCGTCTAACTTGATGGACTATTTTGGCAATAAAGTGCAAAGCCAGGGTGTTGCAATGACTTTGATGACGATGGGTATCTTATACTTCTGCATGATGTTGTTTGGCGTTTTCACCGCCCGCGTCCCTGTACCCGATTGGAAGCCTGAAGGTTGGATACCTACGGCAACAACGACTAATAAAATGATTACAACGGCTAATGTAGAGGCGGACACAGCCATAAAGACCCCGCAGTTCTGGCTGTTGTGGGCGATATTGTGCTTAAATGTGACAGCAGGCATCGCTGTTTTGTCTCAAGCCTCGCCTATGATTCAAGAGATGTTTTCAGAAGGACGCAGAGGCGTAGGTCTAGGTGTAACAGCTGCCGCTGCCGCAGGTTTCGTAGGCTTATTAAGCCTTTCAAACTTGGTTGGCCGTTTTTTGTGGTCATCTGCATCTGATTATACTGGGCGGAATAAGATTTATATGATTTACCTCGGTCTGGGCGCGTGTTTGTACGCTTTAATACCGACGACGGGCAATATGGGCAGTGTTGGGCTTTTTGTGGCGGTTTTCTGCATCATTCTTTCTATGTATGGAGCGGGTTTTGCAACAATTCCAGCCTATCTTCGGGATATGTTCGGCACGATGCAAGTCGGCGCGATTCACGGTAGATTATTAACAGCTTGGAGTACAGCAGCGATTCTGGGACCTACTTTGCTTACCAACTTGCGCGAATCGAAAATTGCATCGGGCAAAGCAGCGGGTTTGGCAGAAAATATCGCCAAAGCAAATGCTTATAACACGACTATGTATATCATGGCGAGTTTGCTAGTCGTTGGTTTTATCTGCAATTTACTTGTAAAACCTGTTGACGAGAAGTATCATTTTAAAAGTGAGATGTAAATAGATTTCTGTCTATTCCTTTTAAATTATCAAAAATTATTAAAAACGTATTAAATAATGAAGAAAATGGCATCAGAAGTTAAAAAAAATCCGTCCTTAGTGCTAATCTTATCTTGGGTTATTGTTGGTATTCCTTTGGTTTGGGGTATTACGCAAACACTTTATAAGGCAATGGCATTGTTTAAATAAACAAAAGCCTTCGCTATTTTAAAGAAAAATACAATATATAGCCGATTGATTTTATCAACCACGAAAGACTCACAAAATCTATGAAACTGATAGATTCGACAAAGAAAAATATTCAAACTATTGGTCAAGAAGTTGGTTTTGAAAACACTTCATATTTCATAAAATTGTTTTATCAATAGTTTGGTATGACACCCAAACAATATACTAAACAGATGCAAATTAAGGCAGAGTAAAATATTTATCCGAGTTCCCCAAAAAAAAGCAACATCTTTTTAACTTTGGAAAAATTAAAACAGAGCTAATTACTTTTATAACCCATCGTTAAATTCGTATCTCCATTTGCCTTAATTTCAATAACGCCGTTTTTTAATGGGCTTAGGTTTTTGAACTGAACTTCATGGTTTTCAGGAACTTGATAAGTTGCACTCTGATTAACCTTCAGAATTCCTAAAGAATTTATAGTTTTACTAGAATTAACCATAAAAACTTCGATTAAATCAGAACCTACATTTTTAATTTGTGCACTGTAAGATCCATGCTTACCTTCACCCAGTACAAATGATTTATTTGCCTCAATTGTAGTGACGGAAGTTAGAGATCTGCAAGAGGCTAAAAGTAGAAATACACAAAGAACACAAAAACTGCTTTTATTCATTTTTAAATTCGTTTAAATAAATAATTTAAGACAATAATTTAGAATAAAAGTTGCATTTTGAGGTTTTCAATTATATTTCCTAAGAATTATAGCGTTAAATTGGCTTTTCGATAGTTTGCTAACCAACGAAAAAGTTTTATAATCTGTAAATTCATTTAGCGTTTTTATTTCGTATCGCTAATTTTTTTTTCTGTTAATTTCAAGTTAAACCGCGCATTTTGAATTTAGAAAGCGTCTAAAGAATTATATTTGCGCTTACTTTTTTAGATTCTTGTTCGTGCTGTTGTAAATTTGTACTTGAATAAAATTCGAATTCATAATTTTTTTTTGGAACTCATAAAATTAAAACCAAGTTTTTTCTTAAATTCCAAATATTATACGAATTCGAGTTCATTTTGAGTTTAGCTATCAATATGATTAATAATAATATAGTCGTTAGCCAACCTGCTTACTTATGTATGGCGGGCGTAAACTTTGAGAAAGCCGATACGCATACACGTGCTAAGTTTCATTTAACCGACGAAGCATACAGCTCTTTACTTTCTTGGCTTTCTGCACATGGCTATAAAGATATTTTTGTTCTTTCAACGTGTAACCGTACAGAAATTTACGGCATTTCTCCCGACCCAAATAATCTGATTGACGTTCTTTGCAAATTTACGGAAGGTTCTGCTGAACTTTTTAAACACTATGCTTATACAAAAATTTGCGACGAAGCGACAGAACATTTATTCCGTGTAGCCGCTGGATTAAACTCTCAAATTATTGGTGATAATGAAATTGTAACACAAATACGAATTGCTGCTGAAAAGGCGCGCGAATTCGGTGTTTTGGATGTTTTCATGGAGCGTTTCGTCAATTCTGCTATTGAAGTGTCGAAGCGCATAAAATCGGAGACTGCTATTTCGAACGGTACAACGAGTTTAAGTTATGCGGTTATTCATTATTTAAAACAAATTAGTTCCGATTGGTCGGATAAAAGAATATTTGTTATTGGTTTAGGTGAAATTGGAAAAGCAACTGCATTGAATGTCAAAAATTATTTGTCTAATACGCCGTATGTTTCTAACCGTACAAACATAAAAGCATTACAGTTTGCCGTTGAGAAAAACCTTTTTAGCATAGACTATAGTCTGATGACTGCTTTTGTTGAAAATGCTGATGTTGTCATTACAGCGGTAACATCGAATCAGCCTATTGTTAAAGCAGAACATTTTTCTAAGGGTAAAAAAACAATTTTAATAGACTTAGGTATTCCTCCGAACGCAGCAGACGACGTTATTTCCACCCAAAATATTCAATACGTTGATGTAGATGTACTTTCTAAAATTTTAGAAGAAACATTCGAACAACGCAGACAAGCCTTACCTTTTGCTGAAAAGATTATTAAAGAACAACTTCAAAAACTCTACGATTGGCACATTAAACGCCGTCATGCTGGGTTGTTGAAAAACATGAAATCGCACCTCGTTGAAATTGAAAATTTACATTCAGATAAGGAAAATGTCGACCGCCGATTTAGAAAATTTGCTGGCGAAGTACATAAAACAAATACGGGTTGCGAAATTATAGAAACGGCGTATAATATTTTAATGGTTGAATCTTGACCAAGATTTAAGGATTAAAGGATTTCAAGATTTAAGAATCCTCTAATCATTGAATCTGTTTAATCAAGGTCAAAACAAATCCTTGAATCTGTTTAATCAAGGTCAAAAAAATCATGGTCAGAATAGGAACCCGCGAAAGTCCGTTAGCGATGTGGCAAGCACACACAGTGCAAGATTTGTGCACTTCTTATAATATTCCTACCGAAATAGTTACAACTAAAAGTGATGGTGATATAGATTTGGTAACGCCATTATATGCACTTGGCGTAACAGGCATTTTTACACGCACGCTCGACGCTGCACTTTTGCGCGGTGAAATTGATTGTGCTGTTCATTCTTTTAAAGATGTACCATACATTTTAGCTGAAGGTTTGCAAGTAGCTGCCGTTTTAGAACGTGGTTCATCAGGCGATGTGTTAGTTTTGCGTGAAGGCATTGATTACAAAACAAAAGGCATTAAACTCGCTACTTCGAGTTTGCGCCGACGTGCACAATGGTTGCGGCATTACCCAGAAACTGAATTTTGTGATGTGCGGGGTAACATTCAGACGCGACTAAGAAAATTAAACCAAGGTGAATTCGACGGTATTTTTTTTGCAAAAGCTGCACTTGAAAGATTGGGCTTATTGAGCAGTGTTCCGAATATTTACGATATTGATTGGATGTTACCCGCGCCAGCGCAAGGTGCTGTGGTTGTAGTTTGTAGAAAGAAAGATAAGGAGATATATAATGTGCTAAGAAAGTTGAACCATTATATGACGTACCGATGTACGCACATTGAACGTGAATTTATGCACACTTTGCAAGGTGGTTGTTCAGCACCAATAGGGGCATTAGTTACCCATGATGAGACTACAGGATTTAATTTTAAAGGTATTGTAGCAGAAGCCAACGGTAAAAACGTCGTTGAGATTGAGAAATTTAATTATCATAAAGGAGATAGAAAAGAAAGTTTAGGAAGTTATTGTGCTTCTTTAGCAATTGAAAAAGGGGCAAAAAAAATTATTGATACTTTTCGCGCTGTGGCGCATTAAATTTAAATTTTTAATTTTTTGTAAGAAGCTGCTTAAGTTTTCTATTTTGGGTTGAAATTATTGTATTTTTGAATCAAAGGTTTTAAAATTTTGGACATATAGCAGCGCTACATTGAGAAAATTTTGGAATT
>JAYWBA010000144.1:0-34758 GCA_043781915.1 Saprospiraceae bacterium | reverse complement strand
GCTGCAATGCCACCCATTTTTTATAATCGCCATGGTGCGAAAGCAATTCGGTGTGTGTGCCGCGCTCTACAATTTCGCCATTACTGAGCACTAAAATTTCATCTGCTTGTTGGATAGTGGATAGTCGGTGCGCAATAATGAGTGCAGTGCGACCAATGAGAAGTTTAGCGAGTGTGGCTTGAACAATTTTTTCGCTCTCGCTATCGAGTGCAGAAGTCGCTTCATCGAAAATAAGAATTTGCGGCGATTTATAGAGTGCACGTGCAATCGTTAAACGTTGCCGTTGCCCACCACTGAGTTTTGTACCTCTATCTCCAATATTGGTGTCAAATTTATCGGGCATATTTTCAATAAACTCCGTCGTGTAAGCCGCATTAGCCGCAGTGAGTAAATTCTGATGATCGACGGGTGCACCAAAAATGATATTGTTCGCAACGGAATCGTTAAAAAGCAAAGCTTCTTGGGTTACAATACCAAACAAATTGCGCAGCGCACTGATTTGAATATTTTTTATATCGACACCATCGAAACAAATTTTTCCATCGATCACGTCGTGAAAGCGTAAAAGCAAATCGGCAATAGTGCTTTTACCTGCACCCGATGAACCGACTAAAGCAATCGTTTTTCCTTTCGGAATATCGAAATTAATATTTTTCAAAACAGCGCTTTCAGCATTCGAAGCGTAAGCAAAACTGACGTTTTCAAAACTGATTTTATCTGTCAGAGCTGAAAAATTTTGCGCATTAGGTGCATCAAAAATGGTTTCGGGTGCATCCAAAATATAATCTATGCGATTGAGTGCTGCCGTTCCTTTCTGTAAATGAAAATACGCTTGCGAAAAAGTTTTAGCGGGATCGATTATGCTGTAAAACGCATACAAAAAAGCAATGAATTGCGAAGGCGACATGGCACCTGCACTCACTTGTTTGTAACCATACCACACCAAAACGCAAACGATGCTCACGCCTAAAAACTCTGTTAAAGGTGAAGATGCATCGCGGCGGCGCATCGCGCGATTCATCGCTTTTCGATAACCATTGTTTTCTTCATTAAATCTTTTTAAGAAATAGCCGTCCGCATTAAATCCTTTGATGACGCGCAAACCACCCAACGTTTCTTCCAAAACAGACACCATATTACTCAATCGCGTTTGCGTTATGTGCGATTCGCGTTTTAAAACACGTCCAATTGTGCCAATGAGCGCGCCCGTGAAAATCATCAGAATAAAAACAAAAAGCGTCAACCAAGGTGATTGCCAAATCATAATCATCAGAGCACCAATCACCATGAGTGGTTCGCGCACCATGGCTTCAATAACGCTCAAAATGCTCCACTCAATTTCAGTGACATCGTTCAAAATGCGACTCATTAAATCGCCTTTTTTTTCTTCACTGAAATAACCGAGCGGTAATCGCATGGTTTTAGCGTACAGTGCCGAGCGAATATCGGCAACAATTCCGTTTCTGACGGGCGCCATGCAACATTGCGCTAAATATTTAAATAAATTTTTGAGAAAAAAAGATGACGCTAAAAGTGCGCAAACGGCAATGAGTGCGCGCTCTTCGCCGTATTGTGTTTGTAAATACCAGAGTTTATGCGCTAAAAAATCTTTTGCAAACTGCACCGAGTACAAATTGCCATGTGGCAAAGCGGGTTCTGTTGTTGTTTTCTTTTGGAGTAAAATATCGAGAAATGGAATCAAAAGCGGTATGCTCACCAACGAAAACACGACGTATAGTATGTTGCACAAAACATTGAGTGAAACAAGGTTCAGATATTTTTTGACGTACTTGAGGATGCGGAAAAAAGCGTACACTTTAGTTGATGGTTGATAGTTGATAGTTGTTAGTTGTTAACTTTATTTCAAACCTAATGGGAGCTTCGCACCTAATAGGTTTTACTATCAACTAACAACTATCAACTATCAACTAATTGGTTCTTAACTCCAAAAGCGCCACATTTTCTACATGGTGCGTGTGCGGAAACATATCGACAGGTCTAACTTTTGTAATATTGTATTTTGCATTGAGCAAAGTTAAATCGCGCGCTTGTGTCGCAGGATTACAACTAACATAAATAATTTTAGGTGCTTCGAGTTCGAGCATATAATTAACAACCTGTGCGTGCATGCCTGCGCGCGGTGGATCGGTTATCAAAACGTCGGGCTTACCATGAACATTTTTAAATTCATCGGTCAGAATATTTTTTACATCGCCAGCATAAAAAGTCGTATTGTTAATATTGTTGCGCGCAGCATTTTCGCGCGCATCTTCAATAGCAGGTTCAATTTCTTCTATACCAACCACGTGCTTGACTTTATTCGCAATGAAAAGGGCAATCGAGCCGATACCTGTGTATAAATCATAGACGTTTTCGGTGCCTTTAAATTCTGCAAAATCGTTTATAATTCCGAATAAACGTTCGGCTTGTTTGGTATTGGTTTGAAAAAAAGATTTTGGTCCGATTTTAAATCGCACGCCACCGAGCATTTCTTCCACATAACCTTTGCCTTTGTAAATGTGCATGGGCAAATCGAGAATAAAGTCGTTCACTTTCGGATTAACACAATACAATAAAGTTGTTATTTGAGGAATACGCTCTAAAATTTCATCAAAAAAAGGCACGTATTTTTTGGGAAAATCATCGAGCACACTCACAATCAGCATCAATTCGCCAATAGTTGTGAGACGAATCATGATATTGCGCAAGAAGCCTCTGTGTATTTTAATATCGTAGAAACTCAGATTTTGTTCGAAAGCAATATGCTTAATAGTGTTGCGCAGCAGATTCGACGGATCAGCTTGGAGCCAACATTTTTCGATGTCGAGAATTTTATCGAAAGCACCCGGTCGGTGAAAACCCAAAACATTTTCTTCATTGCTTTCTCCGCGCTGAATCTCTTCGTTCAATAACCATTTCCGATTCGAAAAAGTAAACTCTAATTTATTTCTGTAAAACGTATTTTCTTCACAACCCAAAATCGGCAACCACTCACCCACTGAAACTTTGCCGAGGTGTTTAAACGTATTTTCAATCAATAATTGTTTGTGTCGCAATTGCGCTTCATAAGTTATATGCTGCCATCGACACCCGCCACACACATCGAAATGCTGGCAAAATGGTTGAATCCGTTCAGGCGAATAAGTATGAATACGGGAAGTGACGGCTTCGAAATAACCCGATTTTTCGCGCACAATTTTAGCATCAACAATATCGCCAGGTGCGGCATTTTCAACAAACACAATGCGCCCTTCTGAGTCGCGCCCAACCGATTTGCCTTTGTCGGCAATTCCCGAAATGACAATTTTCTCAATAATACGTTGCGGTTTTTTTCTTTCTGGTCTCATTAATCAATGTTTGATGCTTCGGCATCCTTAAAATTAAACGTAACTATACAGCTAAAGCTGAAATGTTTAGCATTGGAAACGCGGATTTAACGAATTTAGCGGATGAACACAGATTTCTCACTGCTTTGAAATTTTAAAGATTAAAAAAATCTGTGAAAATCCGCTAAATCCGTGTCATCTGCGTTTCCATTATCGCGAAATTCAGCTTTAGCTGAATACTTACAATTAAACACAATTTGCTTTTTTTAAATACTTTCCGCAAATATAACCGTTACAGAAAGAAATAATTTATAAATTTACAGCGGGTGAACAAATTGAATAAAGAAATAAAATAAATGCAAGAAGATGTCATCATTGTTTTTGTGAAAAGTCCAGTTCGAGGAAATGTAAAAACACGCATTGCTAAAACACTTGGCGACGAAGAAGCGCTGCGTATTTACAATTATTTATTAGATTACACGCTCAAAATGTGCAAGGAAACAGAAATGATGTGCTACATCTATTTCGATGAAAAGCCTTGGCTTGTTGAGGAGCGATTTAAATCTGAAAATTTTATGTACAGACTTCAACGCGGGAAAAATTTGGGTGAAAAAATGTTTCAGGCTTTTTTTCATATCGCGAAAGACTTTAAACGCGCCGTCATTATAGGAAGCGATTGCCCTTTTATAACACCTCAAATTATTTATAAATCTTTCGCAGCGCTCAATTCTACACCCTTATCCATCGGACCTTCAACCGATGGCGGTTACTATCTTTTGGGAATAGATTTAACCAAAGTAACGTTCATGAGGCTATCGAATTTATTTAGAAACATTGAATGGAGTTCTGAAACGGTTTTGAACGATACGCTCGACCGAGCCAAAGAATATAATTTAGAAGTGACTTTTTTGCCAGAATTTTATGACATTGATACGCAAGCCGATTGGGAAAATTACGAAGCGCAGAAAAATAAATGATTTTAAGAAAAAATATCTGACGGCTAAAGAAATTCTGTTAAAAGAAACACGTAAATTTGCGCCCAATGAATAATATTATTAATTCTGTAAAAATGTTTTCGGGTACTTGCTCGTACTATCTTGCCGAAAACATTGCTAACGAGTACGATAAACAACTCGGCTCTATAACTGTTAAGAGATTTTCTGACGGCGAAATGCAACCCATTATTAACGAAAGTGTGCGCGGTGAATATGTATTTTTCATACAATCTACTTTTGCGCCTTCCGATAATTTGATGGAGCTTTTACTGATGATTGATGCGGCGAAACGTGCCTCAGCAGGTTATATCACAGCCGTTATTCCGTATTATGGCTATGCGCGTCAAGATAGAAAAGATCAACCGCGTGTGCCGATTTCAGCTAAACTTATTGCCAATATGCTGATGTCGGCTGGAGCGAATAGAATAATGACGATGGATTTGCACGCCGACCAAATTCAAGGGTTCTTCGATATTCCTGTCGATCATTTAAAAAGCGAACCCATTTTTATTAATTATTTAAGAGAAATGGATTTGAGCAACGTGCTTTTTGCTTCGCCCGATGTGGGCGGCGTGAAACGCGCGCGTAATTATGCCCGTATTTTAGAGCGCGATTTTATAACTTGTTCTAAATATCGCAAACGCGCGAACGAGGTTTCTGAAATGACGGTCATTGGCGATGTTGAAGGTTACGATGTGGTGCTTGTAGATGATTTAGCTGATACAGCGGGCACTTTGTGCAAAGCTGCCGAAGCCATAAAAGCAAAAGGCGCTAAAAGTGTTCGCGCTTTTGTAACGCACCCGATTTTGAGCGGAAAAGCGTACGAGAACATAGAAAAATCGGAACTCACAGAATTGGTTGTGTGCGATACGATTCCGTTAAAACAGCAAAGCGATAAAATTAAAGTGCTCTCGACGGCAAAATTGTTCGCGCGCGCTATTCGCAATACGCACGAAAACCGTTCAATTGAAGCACTGTTCGAATACTCGCCGCAATCAAAATTAAATTTTCCCGATAAAAAGGCGTTGTGAGCCATCAGCTATCAGCTTTCAGGTATCAGCCTACGAGAAAAAGCTGATACCTGGAAGTTGACACCTGACACCTTAAATTATGATTATGAACGAAAAATTTTATCATTCTATCAATTGGGGACCGTGGCTCGGAGCAGCATTCTTGCTCTCTGGTTTTTTTTTCAGCACTATCAGTAATAATTACTTATTATTTTTTCTGATAGCACTGAGTTTTGCACCCGCAGTTGCTGTTCTGCTTTTATTGCGCCGTTATTCCATTTTCACGCCCGAACAAACACTCACCGATTATTACCAACGCGCAACAGGCGATAAAATGATTGAAACGATTGATTTATCGGAAACACAAACCGCTCGTTGGATTGGCAAATCAGTTATTCTTACTCAAACCGATGGAACAACAAAAGCACAGCGATTTAAAAAAAGCGAAGAATTTATTGAACAATTGCGACTATCTTCACCAAACATTTCGGTTATTACCTACTAATTATTTTTATTGAAATACCATAGACCTTTATTACAAGCGGTTGCCGACATTTTAGAACAAACATTCACTACGGCACAATACGCTGAAAAAATATTAGACAATACCTTTAAACTCAATGCGCAGTTTGGCAAGCGCGACCGTGCTTTCATTGCCGAATCTGTGTTTGAATGTGTGCGTTGGTGGCGATATTATGCAGCACTTTTGGGTATTGATTCTGAAAATGTGCGTGTAAAACCCGACTTGGTGAAACGCATCATGGGTGTGCATTTAACTTTAAAAGAAATTGCCGATTTAGATCATCCTTATTTCGAAAAAATTCCAACACTCTCCGAGCTGCATGAACGACAAAAAAGTTTAAGTTTTGCACAGCGCGCATCCTATCCTGAATGGTTGAACAATTATGCCATCGAAAATTTAGGATTAGATGTTTGGCAAAACGAAGCCAATGCGTTAAACCATATTGCACCTATTGTTATTCGGTGCAATACGCTCAAAACAACTGTTGAAGATTTACAAGCTATTTTAGCTGTTGAAAATATTACTTCACACCGCACTGAACTTTACTTTAACGCTTTAGTCATTGAAGGCAGAGCGAATTTAATCGTTTTACCTGCTTTTAGAGAAGGTTTATTCGAAATTCAAGATGCAGGCAGTCAGTGCATTGCGCCATTTTTGAAACTAAAACCCAACGCCACTTTTATTGACGCGTGCGCAGGTGCAGGTGGAAAAACTTTACACGCAGCCGCTTTAATGCAAAACAAAGGGCGCATTATTGCGATGGATATTGTACAGAATAAACTGAACGAATTGCACAAACGCGCTGCGCGACAAGGCATTAAAGACATTGAAACGCGCTTAATTGATTCAGAAAAAGTGATTCGCGCGCTTAAAAATTCTGCCGATGCCGTTTTGCTCGATGTGCCCTGTTCGGGTTTAGGTGTTTTGCGCCGACAGCCTGATATAAAATGGAAATTAACACAAAACGGTTTGAATGATTTACTCAAAACGCAGCAGCATATTTTAAAAACGTATAGTCCAATGGCATGTGTGGGTGGTTGTGTGGTGTATGCTACGTGCAGCATTTTACCTGCCGAGAATGAACAACAAGTCGATAAATTTTTGAGTGAAACAAAAAACTTTGAATTAGAAGAGCAGCGAACAATTTCGCCTTTCAGAGATGGTTTCGATGGTTTTTATATGGCGCGGTTAAGGCGAAAGTGAAGGTGAAATAAAAAATTACTTTACAACTTCAATTTAAAAAGACTTATTTTCAGCCGAAACAGAAATTTTAAACAGCTTCTCAGTGATAGAGAAATTTTTTCTATCGGTTTAGTTTAAATTATTTATTTTTTTCACATTCCATTTTAAGCAAGTCAAGCCAATGTTGTATACCTTTTTCTAAATTTTTATTGAACGATTTTTTAAAAAGTTTTGCCAATAAACCCTCCATACTTTCATCTACCGAAACGTGAGTTTGTCCATTAATTTCCGTTAAATTCCAGTTGTGAATGGCAAACATCCCAAATGTTTTTCCTGTCCAGCCAAAGTTTTTACATAGTTCTACTGTATGAAGCTTTGAATGAATTTTTGCGCCACCTGTTTTCCAATCAAATGTACTGTTTGGCTTTAACTCACCATTTAATTTTACGTTGCTGATGTCAGTTTGCCAATTTGACCAATCATTAATGCTTGTCAATACAGCCCAAACTTTTTCTGAGATCGCATTTATAACAATTTTTTTGCTGCACTTTACAGGTGCGTTTTTGTTGATGTTTTTTATCGCATCGTTGTTTTGAGCGAATGAATCTTTTGTCATAATTAAGACAGTTGCAGATAATAAAATTAATTTTGTAAACATTGTATGTGTTGTTTAATTTAACGATACAAAGTTCAGCGTAAATTCAATGAGTGTTCTTGACATAAATCAAGAAGTTTATTTAACTGCTTTTTTTCTTAATCGGCTTAAAGTCTCGGGTGTTACACCAAGCATAGAAGCCAAATACTGAAGGGGTACTTGATTGAACAATTCTTTATTAAAATGAAACAGATGATTATATCTTTCTTCGGCTGTCATTGAAAGGTGTGTGAGTATTCGGTCTTCTAAAACGGTGAAGCATTTTGCAATGAAGAGTTTTTCTAATTCCGCCCAACGCAGAATAACACGCCCAATGTTTTGGTAGTCTTTCTGATCAATAATATAAATTTCGCAGTCTGTTAACGCTTGAATGTTCCATCGAGCAGGTTCCTGAAATAAGAAACTCGATAAATCAACAACAAAATAACCTTTCGTAGAAATCCACTTGGTAATCTCTTTATCATCAATATCCACAAACTCTCTCATAATTCCAGACTGCAAAAAACCAAGTTGGGTGCAATATTTGCCTGATTTAAGGAAAAAATCGCCTTTTTTTAGAGTGTAAGTTTTAAAAACCGAACTAATTTTTATTAAGTCGTCTTTAGAAACTCCAAAGTATGTCTGAATATATTTTTCCAGTTCCGTCATTGTTTGTTGTAATGTTTATTTGATAATGAACTTGTTTAAACTTATGCTTTTCCAAATCCAACCGTATCTCTATACATTTGAGGTGAGACTTCCGTATTGATTTTAAAAAAGCGACTGAAATAATATTCATCATTATAGCCTAAGTCGTAAGCAATTTCTTTCACAGTTTTGTCTGTTAAATAGAGTTCGCGTTTAGCTTCTATAATAATGCGCTCGGAAATTAAATCTGTTAAAGTTTTATTGAAATGCGTTTTTGTAATTTTTGCCAATGCTTTAGGCGAAATATGGAGCGCATCAGCGTAATCGCTGGCAGAGTGTTTGGTTTTAAAATCTTTTTCGATGGCTTCCTTTAAATTTTGAAGAATAAATGGCTCTTTTAATTCAGAAATAGCTTTTTGTGCCGCAGGGTGTTGTTCCGTTTTTAATCGGGAGGCAGTAATTAAAAATATTTTTAGATACGACACCAAAAGTTCGTACTGCGCTAAAGCGTTATTTCGAATTTCTATTTTCATTTGCATTAGTAGCATATTAAAAGTATCTGCCGCAGTCGCAGGAACATCTAAAAATGGCGGATGATAGATATTATTGAACAAAACGCCATTGCAAGCCACCTCATTTTGATGATGATGAATACAAAAAAAATCGGGATGAAAATTTATCGCAATACCACTAATTTTTTCCGCATTAAACATAAAAGGTTGATAAGGTGAAAAAGCGAAAAGTTGGTGCGCTCTGAAAACATAGTTTGAAAAATCGGCTTTCACGTTTCCAGAACCTTCTTTTACCCAAATGATGGTGTAATAATTATTGTGTTGAACATGATCGAAAAAACCAACACCTTCAAAACTAAACACTTTGAAAGCGAGGTTTCCGTTTAATGGATTGATAAGCGTGTAAACTTCTTCCGAATTCATTGTTTAAAAATTTATAAAATAAGTATCATTTGGGTGTTAGTGAACCTTCGCCAGAGCGCAACTATTCGTTATTTTTAATACTAAGCAATTTTATTTCTGTTTCTAATTTTCTGATGTATTCTTTTTGCGGTTCTAAAGCCAATTCAATTTCATCTACCGTATAACGTGGTGTAATGTGTTGTGGGCAATTCCAATCGTAGGCTTCAATGTTTAAAACCATCATTCGTTCTGGTCGAAATTTATAATCGTTTAAATGTAGCGTTTTGAATAATTCCATGTCGTTACTTAAATCAACAATTTCAGCTTTGGCATACATTTTTAAACGCGTTTTTTGCTTGTAATCCATAAAAAACAAAGCCACCTTATCATTCGTCGCCAAATTACCGATTGAAACATATTGCATATTGCCTTTAAAATCAATAAAACCCAATCTGCGATTATCCAAAACTTTTACAAATCCTTTCGGTCCACCGCGATGCTGAATATATGGATAACCATTTTCACCGACTGTTGCCAAATAAAAGCTATCGCGCTCTGCAATAAATTCTATTTCATTTTCAGTTAAACCTTTAAATAAAGAATTTTGCTCTACTCTGGCATAATTCACACGGCTTCCAAATTGTTCTTGTAATAATTTAGAAGCATTGCTAAATGCGATTTCGCTATAATTTTTTGCCATCCTTTTAAGTTTTGAGTTTTAAAGCTTCTCTCAATTCTTGTTGTTCTAAAACCTTATCCCACAAGGTATCTCCACATTCTTCTATGTTGAAATTTTCAACAGTTATTCCATCAATCAAAAAATTAAATGTTTCTATATTGAGGGGTATGCTAATATCCGATTCAATTTTATATTTAATTTATTTTTTTTCATGAAAAGAAGTTTTAAAGTTTTCTATCATTTTCAGCTATCGCTATATCGTTAATGCTCGCATACCGTTTTGCCATATAACCATTTTCGTCGAACTCCCAAAGCTCGTTGCCATAACTGCGAAACCATTGCCCTGTTGCATCGTGCCATTCGTATTCAAAACGCACTGCCATACGGTTTTCGCGAAAACCCCACAACTCTTTTTTGAGTTTGTAATCCAATTCTTTTTCCCATTTACGGATTAAAAATTGCTTTACTTCTTCTCTTCCATTAATAAACTCCGTGCGATTGCGCCACTCTGTATTTACAGTGTAGGCTAACGATACTTTTTCTGGATTGCGCGTGTTCCAAGCATCTTCTGCGGCTTGCACTTTTTGCTGCGCCGTCTCTAAAGTAAAAGGCGGCAGCGGAAATCGTTTTATTATATCGGACATAATGTTTTTATGATTTTTGAAAAAAGATGAAAAAGTTAACGCGACTATAAAACCACGTTAACCTTTTTAAGTTTAGTTGTGCGAAAAAACAGGCGCAGTTAATTCAGGAGCGATTGGAAAATCAATCGGAACATTGGTAATGTTGTGCAAATAATTCATAATCACTTTATCAGCAATATTCAATATCACATCTACTAAGCTGCCTTTTGTGTAACCTGCCGCAAAAAAATTGGAAAGTACGCTTTCAGAAATTTTACCTTTATTGAGGGTAATCTCTTTCGTGATTTTAACAAGTGCATCTAATTTAGGATTAAATTGTGCTGAACCTTGGCGGATTTCAATAATTTGTTCGTCTGTAAATCCATTCATTTTACCTAAGGTTGTGTGTGCTGATTGGCAATAGCGACATTCGTTTATTTGGCTCACTACTAGGTTAATAACCTCACGCTCTTTTTTAGAAATAGACGTTTTAGCATTTTGAAACTGTAAATAAGTGCCTAAAGCATTTTCGGAATACGCAAAAGTTGCGTATAAATTTGGCACAAATCCAACACCTTTTTGAATGGCATCGAATAAATTTTGGTTTGCTTCTGAAACCTCTGAGTGTTGCGGAACTTTAAATGTGTGTGACATGATTTAAAAATTTTAATTTACTTTGTCGAATTTGACACTGCAAAGGTGATATGTTTACAAACCTTAAAAAATGGAGGATTGGCGCAAAGTGATGGATAATTTTCTTAAGCCTATTTTTTCAAAAAATTGTATATTTAAGTCTCTCATTACTTAAACACTCTATAAATCGAAACGAAAGAAAAAATACTCCAAAAACACAGGCTGATTGAACTCATAAACTAAATCAAAATTAACTTTCTTTTCGCCAATTACTCATTTTATTTCAATCATTTACATAAATGTATTTCATTTGCAGGCGCAAATTTTTTAGAGCGCACTTTGAAGTATGAATGTTTTAGTTTTTGGAAGTGGTGGACGCGAACACGCCTTAGCATTGGCATTGCGCAATTCGAAAAAATGTAACGCTTTATTTGTGGCGCCAGGGAACGGCGGAACGGCTGAAGTGGCGCAAAATGTAAACCTCAATTGGCGCGAAACGGAAAAAGTCGTTGACTTTATTAAGAGTAACAAAATCGGCATGGTGGTTATTGGACCTGAAGAACCATTGGTTTTAGGTTTTGCCGATACACTCACTGCACATTTCCCGACTAAAAAATTGGTGGTTATTGGACCGTCAAAATTGGGTGCGCAATTAGAAGGCTCGAAAGCGTTTTCCAAAAAATTTATGCAGAAGCATAAAATACCCACAGCGCGCTACGCCGAAATTACAAATTTGCAGCAAGGCACAAACTTTTTAAAAACCCTCAAACCACCTTACGTTTTAAAAGCGGATGGATTGGCTGCGGGTAAAGGTGTTGTCATTTTAGATACTTTAGATGCGGCTATTGCCGAACTCGATGCGATGCTGAATGGAAAATTTGGCGCAGCGAGCTCAACGGTTGTGATTGAAGAGTTTTTGAGTGGCATCGAATTTTCTGTTTTTGCGCTCACCGATGGCAAAGATTATGTGATTTTGCCCGAAGCAAAAGATTACAAACGCATTGGCGAAGGCGATAAAGGTTTAAATACGGGTGGCATGGGTGCGGTTTCACCCGTCAGGTTTTTTACCAAAAGTCTTGAAAGAAAAGTCGTTGAACGCATTGTTGAACCCACCATAAAAGGTATGCAAACTGATAAACTGCCTTACGCGGGTTTTGTATTTTTCGGATTAATTCTGTTGGGAAAAAATCCTTACGTCATTGAATACAATTGCAGACTTGGCGATCCAGAGACCCAAGTTGTTTTATTGCGCTTGAAAAATGACCTCGTTAATTTGTTCGAAAATACGGTTTCGGGTAATTTAAAAAATATGCGCCTTCGGTTCGATAAACGCACAGCAGTAGCAACAGTTTTAAGTGCTGCGGGTTATCCAGAAAAATATACTTCAGGCGACCACATTAAATTACCTTCTGAAAACTTGCCCGATAGTTATATTTTTCATGCGGGTACAACATTGAACGAAAATAACGTTTTAGTTACTAATGGCGGCAGAGTGATGGCGTGTGTGGCTATGGCAGATTCGATTGAAGCGGCGGCACAAAAATCGCAAGAACGCGCAGAAAGTGTTCAATACGCTGGCAAATATTTCCGACGCGATATTGGTTTGGATATTTTGAAGTTTGATAAATAAGTAGGTTCCACTAAGGTTTAGCCTTGATGCTCTGAAATCCCTATATGCAAAAATTATACACCGTTTCGTTTTTTTTCATCCTATTTACTGCTTCAACTGCACTCGCACAGGTGAATAGCGCTTATAATTTCGCGTTTTTAAAATCATCTCCTTCAGCGCAATTAACAGGGTTAAACGGCAGTAGCATTGCCCACGGCGGTAAAGATGTTTCAGTTGCTGCGTATAATCCGAGTTTGTTGAGCACAGATAACAATAAACAACTCAATTTTCAATCGCAGTTTGTACCATCTGGAATTGCCAATAATTATTTCGGCTACGCTTTTTTTTCGCAAAAATTAAACACCACTTTTTACCCACAAATTCAGTATTTAAACTACGGTACTTTTACTGGCGCCGATGAATTTGGCAATAAAACCAACGATTTTGCAGCACGCGAATGGGCGTTTTCAATCAGTGCAGCTAAGCAACTCACACAGCGATTTTCTGTGGGTGTTGCTGGTAAACTCATCAATTCTCAATTCGATATTATCAGCGCGCGCGCTGTTGCTTTCGATTTAGCGGGAACTTACCACAACGAACAAACTAATTTTGATTTTACTGTTTTGATAAAAAATGTAGGTGGCGTTTTAAAAGATTTTTCTTCTACATCGCAATCGAAATTACCCGTCGATATTCAAATTGGGTTATCAAAACGCCTCGGCAAATCGCCATTGCGTTTTTCTGTCGCCGCCGATGAACTCACGCGGCGGTCACTTAACACTTACACCAATCCATTCGATGCCACTGTGAATTTACTCGATAATTCGCAATCCTCAACGCCGAGTGCATTTGGCAACGCTATAGATAATATTTTCAGGCATCTGAAATTTGGTGCTGAAATCAATTTTGGTGCGCAAGATAATTTTCAGCTTCGGGCAGGTTATAATTACCGTACCAAACAAGAATTAGTACTGAATAATATCCGCAGTTTTGGTGGTTTATCTTTCGGTGTGGGTTTTCGTTGGGGGAGTTTTCATTTCGATTATGCCACCGCTTTGCAAAGCACTGCTGGTAGTTTTCAGCACATTGGTTTGAGTACACAGTTTGGATATACTAAACCTGCGAAAGCAGCCCCTACAAAGATGTAAAACAACTCGAGACTCATTTCCCGCACATTTCCCGCAGACATCGCAGACTTTCGCAGATTTCAACTTAATCTGCGAAAGTCTGCGATGTCTGCGGGAAATTTAGTTTAATAGGCGGAAAATGAAATAATTAATTAAAAAATTTTGAACCCTGAATTAAGCTTTATAAATTGCGGTTCAATAGCTAATCATCTAAAATTAATACTAAATACTTTGAATCACTCACAATTTAAAGGCACAGGCGTTGCTCTGATTACGCCTTTTAACAAAGATTTGAGCATTGACTTCGAATCTTTAGAGCGCATAATCGAATACGTTGTTGAAGGTGGTGTCGATTATATCGTATCTCTCGGTACAACGGGCGAAGCAATCACGCTTTCGAGTAAAGAATGTCAAACCATTTTCGATTTTACTGCTGATAAACTCAATCACCGTTTACCATTAGTAGCGGGTTGGTTTGGCGCAAACTCTACGGCGCATTTATTCGAGCGTCTCAAAAATATTGATTTAAAACGCGCGGACGCGATTTTATCGAGTTCGCCAAGTTATAATAAACCTTCACAAGAAGGTATCTATCAGCATTATACCGAAGTAGCAAAAGTGTGTAAGTTGCCGATTATATTATACAATGTGCCAGGCAGAACAGCTTCGAATATGACACCCGAAACGGTGTGCAGATTAGCGGCTTCGAACCCCATTTTTATTGCTGTTAAAGAAGCATCGGGTAATTTGAATCAAGCGCAATATATTTTAAAACACAGACCTAATTCTAATTTTTTAGTCCTTTCAGGCGATGACCAAGTTACTTTGGGTATGTTGGCTTGTGGTGGCGACGGCGTTATTTCAGTTATTGCCAACGCTTACCCGAATTTATTCAGTGCCATGACGCGATTCGCACTTGATGGTAACTACGAAAAGGCACGCATCTATAACGATACGCTGCACGATGTACATCCGCATTTATATGTTGAAGGGAACCCTGTAGGCATTAAAGCAGCGATGAATATTTTGAACTTGTGTGAAAATAATTTGCGCTTGCCGCTTGTTCCATTGTCAGAACCTAACATGCTTAAACTCAGAACGGAGATGCACAATGCGCAGGTTTATTTTGATGCGCAAAAAAAAGCGAACTAAAAGCATGTAGCTGCTCACCACTAAACTGCAATTCTTCGAGCCAAGTTTGGTGTTTCGCCAAATTCTTGCTTCGCTGCTAAACTCGCCTTAAAGCATAAGAGACACAACCAAAGCTGTGTCTCTTATGCTTTAAGGCGAGTTTAAACTTTTATTCAGTGGATGTTCCGGATAAATGCTTTCGAAAAGATTGCACATCAGCGCGTAAACCATCTATTTGAGATTGGAGCGATTGGTTTTGCCGTAGCAATATACCCAATTGCGCATTTTGCTTTTTCAAATCTTCAATCTGAGCTTGTTGCTCTTGAATGGCTTTTGTCAACACAGGAATTAAAGCATCATATTTCATGGCGTAATATTCGCCGTCTTTGGTTGGAGCAACGACTGATTCGGGAACAATTTTCTCAATTTCTTGTGCGATAAAGCCCAACATTTGATCATTGTCAGGAGATGCTTTCCAAAAATATTGAACAGGTCTCATTGCCATTACTGCGTTAAGCCCGTAATTAATATTTGAAATTTTTGTTTTAAGCCTACTATCCGATGGTTGTATCATACCATTACAAGCCCAAACTTCTTTCCATTTCCAAAGCCTGCTACCAAGTGATACGCCACTGTAAGTGGGATTTGGTGGCGGTGTAGAATTACAATCACGTCCAGGTAAAACCTCGTTTACAGCAGAATTCCCTAAACGAATCTGGTCGCTAGCATCAGCTTGGGCACCTGCTCCAATGGCAGTTGCATTTTGAAGGTTACTCGAAGTTACATTCGCACCAGCACCAAGCGCTGAATTATTTTTTCCAGTGATATTGACTGAAAGAGCTCCGAATCCAACAGCTGCATTAGAACTACCAGTAGTATTTGCGAATAGAGAGCGATATCCAGTAGCAGTATTTTCTGCTCCTGTATTAACCACCAAAGCTTCTACGCCATCGGCTGTATTGGCAGAGCCAATCACATTAGCGTTCAGTGCCGATTTCCCTGTTGCAGTATTGTAAAAACCTGTTGTATTGTTTTGAAGCGCAAACGCACCGATTGACGTATTTTCGCGCCCATTATTCATATTTAAAGCCAGTACACCTATGGCTGTGTTACTTGCTCCAGTTGTATTTATTTCAAGAGCGTGGGCACCATTGGCAGTATTGTTACTCGCAGTGTTGTTAAATAATGCCTTTGCTCCAGTTGCTGTATTATTATTTCCAACTACATTTAAATTCAGCGCGAATATTCCCATAGCTGTATTTTCGAATCCTGTCGTATTCATCTCAAGCGCATTCGATCCCATGGCTGTATTGAAATCGGCAGTATTTGCTCTCAAAGCGTAATAACCGTTCGCCGTATTATTTGAGCCAGTAGCCTTTTCCATAGAATTAACGCCTGTTGCCGTATTATTTGAGCCTGAAATATTGTTATTCAAAGCCCCAACACCAATGGCTGTATTAGCACCACCCGATAAATTATTTTGCATTGTAAATGCGCCATAAACTGTATTATAGTCGCCTATTGTATTTAAATGCATTGCCCACACACCATTTGCCGTATTAGCTTGCCCAGTCGAATTAGCATTTAAAGCTTCTACTCCAATAGCCGTGTTGTTGCTTCCTGTAGTTGTAGCAGAAAGTGTTCCGTCACCAATAGCAGTATTTCCTTTCCCAGTGTTATTTGAGGCAGTTAAACTACCCTTTAAAGCTTCATATCCTACAGCGGTGTTGGAAGTTACTCTTCCATTAGTTCTATCATCGGCAAAATACATGGCATAATAACCGATAGCTGTACTTCTGCTATTTCCTTTGTTACTACCCAAAGCGTTTTCACCAATAGCAGTATTTTTAGACCCATCAATATTACTACTTAATGCACCATCTCCAGTAGCCGTATTCTGTTCACCACCTTGGTTTGCATATAGCGCATTAAACCCTATGGCAGTGTTATAACTTCCATACTTTTGATACTGAGTGTTTGCAATATTAGTACCTACTGAATTTGTATATAAAGCATTAACACCAACTGCTGTATTATTTGCGCCTGATTGATTTGAATACATTGAATTTTTTCCAACAGCTGTGTTATTGTTTCCATTAGAATTTACATAGAGCGCATTCATACCTATTGCTGTATTGTCTGAACCTATATTTAACCCTTGGTTACTGCCTCCTTTGAGGGCATTTGCACCATTTGCTGTATTATTATTCCCTTTTGTGTAAAAAAACATAGAGTTGAACCCAGTAGAAGTATTAAAAACCCCATCGTTATAGTAAAGGGCACTTTCTCCGATGGCAGTGTTAGCGTTTCCTATTATATTGCTGGCAAGAGCACTTACTCCGATGGCAGTGTTGTCTGAACTTTGATTTGGCAAAGTTACATTCAATCCATTATTTGTGAGAGCACCTATTCCAATGGCAGTATTGTAGCTTCCAATCGCATTATTCCAAAGTGCAGTTACCCCAAATGCTGTATTGCTCACGCCACTCGTATTATTTAAAAGTGCAGAGAATCCAATTGCTGTATTGTTTTTTCCAGTTGTATTAGCATTTCCTACCTTATCACCAATAAAAGTATTATTAGTACCTGCACCGTCGAATATTTCTAACATGGTGTTTTTACCCGGATTGTTTCTTCGAAGCGTCAGAACTTGTAATGGTGATAGAGTTGATACAGAAGGTGATCCACCTAAATACATGTGGATTTGGTCGGCATCTTGACCTGAATTAACTGATGCAGGTTCAGTTTCTATGAATGTATCACCATCTCCATCAGTTATCGCCGTTCCATTTCTTAAAGCTCTCAGGGCAAACGGCACAGACAAAAATTGAGATGGTGTTCCTAATACTTGGTAGGTTGTTCCACTGGCTGGGTCAATAGCCACTTCTAAATAAAAAGTTGTGCTGCCCCAATTGATATTTGCAAAAACACCACTCTGGACAGCACCGTTTCCAATTTGAAGATTGAATAAACCCACTTGATTTGTTGTAGCTGTTTGGGTTTCAGTATAAACTGATGTGCCTGTAGCACTGCCTTGTAAAATTTTAAATCGAACACCGATTGGTGTATTAGCAATCGGATTACCCGCACTGTTTCTCGCGATAGCTTGATAATTTATAGCTTGGGGGACTTGTGCCGCAACAAACAATGTAATTGTTGTGAATACAACAGAAAAAATAACCGTTTTCATATTAATTAGATTTGAAAATTTTGAAAGAATTTGATTTGAGATTTTTAATGTCTGATACAGTTAATACATAATAGCCATCCGCCAAATTGGAAATATCAGTTTGCCAATGTGTAGAGTAAACTTTAGAATCGGCAATATTTCTCCCAGCCACATCGGTTAAAGAAACTTGGATATTTTCGAGCGCAATACCTTCTAACTGAACTTCCAAAATAGAAGTGGTTGGGTTCGGAAAAACTTTAACCGCCCCTTCTGGAAATGTTTCTTTAATAGCAGTTAATACATATCGAGGTTGATGAAAACCTTGATTAAGCTTTATTGCGTTATTTTCTATCGTTGAAACAACTGCCTCTCCCACTGTGTAACTTATGGACATTGTTCCAACTGTGCCGCCACCACCTAAGGCACTGATAACATTTTGAGACTTAGCTACAAAGGTTAATGAAAATAATAAAATCGATAATGCTATATTTTTCATCACAAACAGTTTAATTGTTTAATAATTTTAAAGGAAATATTTAGTATCCTGTAGTACTGCCATTATTTTTTAAGAAATTACAAATACGGTCGCAGGTCTCTTCGTCTTTCCCAAAGACATTTTCACTACAATTGCACTTCACTTTAGGTCGCTTGATATTAAGTTGCATTGAAACGGGTAGAGCAATAATTTTACAAATTATCGACATAACACCTACAGTAATCGGGTTCTAAAAAGCATACACCAAAGCAAGCTTCTTTACAATTTTCACAGGTATTGTAAATAATTTTTGCTCTGTCTTCTTTGAGCGTAAGTAATGCACCAATTGTTGGTCGCACTTTCAAATAAATGGATGATAACGTGAGTGATTTACCTTGCGATAAGATGGTAAAAGTTTTATTTGCTGCATTCACTCCAGTAATCTTTACCGTTATAATTTTAGGTTCTGCTTTGTTCACATCTGGTGTAATATTTTGTTGCGTTGCTCCTCCGATAACCTTTCGTTCAGGCATACGCTCTATGATTTTAGTAGCTGCTGTTTCAGGTATTTTTTGTGCTGAAGCGATAATTGAAAAGCTTGTTATGATGATAAAAGTCAAAAACAGTTTTAGAAATTTTGAACTTTTCATTGCGAAATTTATTAAGAATGTGAAAATAATAATTTATTTTTAGTGACAGTTGACAGTCGTAGATTGGCTCACAGACTGTCAACTGGGAACTTTTTATTTACTTCAATTTTTCGCCACCACCATCATCATCTCCGCATATTTTTCCATTGAAAGAGGCATTTTTGAAATTATATATCATAGAGTTGGAGCTATTGACATCCTTCAGTTTTACAGAAAACGTTTTGGCGTTTATTAACTTAGCTGTTGCAAAAGTTACATTGCTTTGGTTGCAAACAACAGTAGAAACGATCTTGCCAGTGCCATTTATGTTATCATAAATTGTATATTCGAGGCTGGGATACCAAGTTGCTGACAAGTTGGTAATTGTAACGGAATTTACTTTTTTCATAGAATTAACCCAACTGCCACAGGTTTTTCCCGATTGGCAAGTGTTTGATACTGCAACCTTTGCTTGTATCACAGGTGTGGCTACGTCTTTCGGAGCAGATTGAACTGTCTGGCTTTTTAATGTTGAACTAAGCCCAACGATTAAGATAAAAACACAACCAATGATGGTTGAAAATGAATTTTTAATTAATGCTTGCATCGTAAGAAATTTAAAAAATTAATGAAAATTGAAATTAAAACGAACTTATTATCTGTTTTTCTGGCACTATACACTGGCACAAACTAATTTTATTTCCCTTTTTGAAGTTCATTTATGTCAGCATCAGTAAGTCTGAAATTAGGTTGTCTAGTAATTGTTGCTTTAGCTTGCCTACCTTGCACACTGATGATGTCAGTCCATTGCATTCGTTCATTACAAGGACAATTAACTACGAGACTTAAGCGGTAGAATTTTTTATATTCGAAATTACCTTGAGGTACAGTCACATTATTAGTGCAACAATAACCTGGAAAATCATTCGAAATATAATTCCAAGAATTTGTGGCATATACACTACTAATTAAAGTGCCTCCAAACATTAAAGTACCATTATAACAAGTAGGCAGGTTATTTGGGTCTGTCTCACATGCTAACCAAGCGTATTTACAATCAGGAGATAATGGTTTGCTATTATTATTGTCAGGTTTTGCAATAATTTGGTAAAAATTATCATTTGGATTCACAATATCTTGAGTTGTAATTTGAAATTCCGCCAAATTTTTGGAATTAGGAGCAGCATTGATGACAGAAATATCATCAATAGCCAAATCATTTCCATCTCCAAGCGAAGTTTCATCCAATTTGATAGCTATGGTAACACCGTTTGTAGGTGCAATAAATTTGAAACTAACCAATTGCCAATCGCACAATAGTGTAGCAGATGTATTAATAGTAATTGGATTAGTAAATGGTTGATTATTAATAAAGACTGTGATTATTGGTTTCACATCGAAAGCACATTGCGGTAGATTTTTAAAATAAGCACAAAACACGTACTCCGTGTCTTTTACAACTAAAGGAAAAGGAATGAGTTGTTCCCATACTGTAGTTGGACCACCTGTTTGCCCTGTTTTGCCATTAATAATCAAAAACTTACCCAAACCACTACAAGTGCCGTGGTCTTTTAAAAGCCAAGTATTGGGAGAAACAATTGCTGCTTGTGACTGATTCAGAACGCCGAAAGAGCCAGGTAATATCGAAGATAAAGCTACTATAGGTTGAAAGGAGTAATTGCTACTGAAACCGGTTGTAGCATTAAAACCACCATTGATGACTAAATTTTTTCCAGGGCAACAAAGGCTATCTTTGGGTTCATTGTGCTGAATAGAATCACATCCCAAGCATATATTGTCTAAGCCAATGACTTCATCTTGATTAGCTTTTGTCACATCAACCAAAAAACCTACCGCAGATACATTTGTAATTACACTATTCCAATCAGAAACAGTCGTTGGAGGTGCTGGTATCCAATGACCATCATTATTACCAGGTAATGTTGTAGCACCAAGTGCTATTTTATGAATAGGTAAACAAATATGCCTCCAAGGCGTGTTTTCATCATAGCTTGAACTTAAAACAAACTGAAATCTTTTACCAGGATTCGTGTTACTGAAAGGCGCCGTTGTTAAATTTTGATAAATATTTATCCCGTGTGCGAAAGGGCCTAAAACTTGGGTATTATCTCCATCGGTAATGAGTTTTAAATCAAAGCAGAAACAAGTATCTTTTTTAGTCCAATCTCCTTTAAAATCTAAATCATTAATTAAATGGGTTGAACCTTGGATATCCGATGCAGTAATTACTTTAGTAGCAATATTATTATAGCCAATTGTAGCCTGAATCTTTATCTGTGGAGGAGAAGACGCAGAACCCCCACCACTTGGCCAATTATACATCTTCCAACCAGTTCCAGAAATAGCACTTATGCCTACATTATTTATGGGTTGATTTTCAAAATCAGTGCATATTGATTGTGCATTTGCGGACATAATGGTAAAAAAAAATAGAGTTACACTTACTAAAGAAATTAATAATTGTTTCATAATAGAGAATTTGGAAATTTGATTTAAATAATTTTAAGAAATTTAAAGCTAACTGAAATCAAGTTTTTAAAACTGCACTTAGTGTTTTAGTACACGTAATTCCAATTTTTAATGGCGTGCTACTATCGCCAAATGATGAAACAAAGGTGGATGGATTAAAAAATAATCCTTTGGATAAATAGTGCAGCTTTTGGATTAGTATCTCATTTACGAAAAGTAGTATTGTACATTTGTCGCATTTTTTGGATTAGTATCTCATTTACTTAGCCAATTACGAATTACAAATTACGAATTACAAATTACGGCAAATCAGGTGCGTAATTCGTAATTCGTAATTGGCTAAGAATTGCGTTCTCTCCAAGCTTGAGGTGTTTCTCCAAATTCTTGTTTAAATACGCGACTAAAATAGGCTTGCTCATTAAAACCGCTATCAAAAGCGATGGCTTGAATGCTATATGGTGAATGTAATAGAAGTTCTTTGGCTTTGATTAATTTAATACTCCGGATAAATGAATTTGCAGAAAGCCCAGTCAAAGCCGTTAATTTGCGGTGCAATTGTGAATGACTTAAATTTAAAGCCCTTTCAAGAACTTCTACATCAAATTTGGTGTCTGTCAAATGTGCTTCAACTACTGTTTTTACTTTTTTTACGAATGCGTTTTCTAAGCAATGAGCAATGAGCAATGAGCTATGAGCTTTTGAATCTGAGCTATTAAGATGCTCATTGCTCAAAGCCAAAGGCTCATTGCTCAAAGCCGACAAATAATGTTTCTGCAATTGTTGTCTCAATTCGAGCAATTTTTTGATACGCATCAACAATTCTTCTTTGTGAAAAGGTTTCATTAAATATACATCGGCACCGTGTGCTAAACCTAGTAATTTGCTTTCCACATCAGCTTTAGCAGTGAGTAGAATAATCGGAATGTGGCTGGTGCGCTCATCGCTTTTCAATGTTTTACAAATTTCAAAACCATCTTTAATAGGCATCATTACATCCGAAATAATTAAATCGGGAATGGTTTCAAACGCTAAATCTTCACATTCTTGCCCGTTTTTTGCCATCAAAAGATTATAATCTGGCGATAAGACTGAAGCAATATAAGTTTGTACATCCGCATTATCATCTGCAACCAATATGGTTGATAGCTTTTCGTTGATAGTTGTTTCTAAATTTTCAGAACTATAACTTAGTTCTTCATTTTGGTAAGGCTGATAATTTAAATCATGTCTATCCATAAAACCAGACAAATCAGAGATCTGAGTTTTTCTATCATCTTTCAACGAAAAACTATCAGCTAAAATCGGTAATATAATAGAAAATTCACTGCCCTCTCCTAAAATACTTTTTACCGATATTGTGCCATCCATCAATTTCACTAACTCTTGCGTTAATGCTAAACCAATTCCAGTTCCTTCGCTACTTCGAACAGAAGAAGAATCAGCTTGATAGAAGCGATCAAAAATATGGGGTAAATCTTTTTTGTCAATTCCAATACCAGTGTCTTTAACTGTCAAAGCTATCTGCTTCAAGTTAACATCATTAGGTTTTTCTTGTTGACGTGAAGTCTCTTGACTCATTTCTAATTGCACAAAGCTTACATCAATTCTTCCATTTTTGAGGGTAAATTTCAACGCATTGGATAATAAATTTGAAATGATTTGTTGGAGTCGTATCTCATCAAATACCATATCAAAATGCTCAATCTCTGAATAAAAATTGATAACCAGACCTTTGTTTTCAGCCAATGAGTGGAAACTTTCTGAAACATACCTGATGAAGCGGACAATATCGTTTTGCTGATAGTTTAATTTTAAATTACCGCTTTCCAATTTGCTCAAATCAAGCATTTGATTGACTAAGGTTAATAAATTTTGACCGTTTCGGGTTATCATCCGTAGAGACAAGGCATGCCTTGTCTCTACGGACATTTGTTCAGCCATTCCTAAAATAACAGTCAAGGGCGTTCTAAACTCGTGTGTAATATTGGTATAAAGTTTAGTCTTAACAGCATCCAATTCTTGTAGCCGCGTTGCAGCTGATGTGGCTATTTTTTCTTTTTCTATGAGTTGTTTTTGGATTAATTCCAGTTCAGCCAAAACGTTTTCTAACTTTGTCTTTTGATTCTGTAAAACTTGATTGGCTTTTTGTTTATCTTGGTTATTTTTATAAAGAATGAAACCAATTAATAAAAAAACGCCTATACCAAACAAAAACAATTTTAGTCGAACTTGACTCTGATAGTTTTTTTGTGATTTTTCGATTTCGTATTCCTGCTCTTTTTCTTCGAAATCAATGACGTTGTTCAAGGAATTCGATTTAGAAGATTTATACAAACTGTCTTCTGCAGCTAATGTAATTTCGTTATAGTAAAGTGCTTTAGTGGGATTAATATCCTTATACAATGTGTGCAGTATTCTACTACTTTGGATAATATATGGATAAGAAATACTTTTCTTTGTATCTTCTAAGGCTCTTGAAGCAAAATAAATTGCTGAATCCCTCAGATTTTGACCCATATAGATTTCAGCAATACGAATATTATAATCTGAGCAATTGGCATAATCACCATTAAAATAAGCCAATTTTGCTGCTTGTTTCAAATATTCAAGTGCTTTTTCAGGATTACCTTCTGCCTTATAAAGCAAGGCAAAGTACCCCCAAATAACGTAATTAAAGTTTAAATTATACTGAGCTTCATGTGTCTCAGCTAATCGAAGGTAGAATTCCGCTGAATCTATTTGATTTTTTTTGGTATATATAGAACCAATCATTGACTCACAAACGGTAATGTTACGATTGTAATGGATCAGAGTAAATAAAGCTTTTGCTTGATAAATATAATTCAAAGCTTTATCAAAATCGCTATACTCATCTTTATATATTAATCCTATCATCATCAAAGCAGCACCTTTTAGACGCGTCAGGTGATTTTTTTCAGCAAAATTTAATGATTTATAGTACATATCAAGTGACAAAGCATGATTGCCTATATTATGGAAAGTCCAACCCAGCATATCGTATGCAGCAGCCTCGCCTTCAATAAATGAAATTTTCCGCGAAATATCTAATGCGCTTTCACTGTAAACAAGCGCAGAATCAACATTTACAAGAGCATACATTTCAGCAAGCCCGACTTTGATTAATACGCGGTCAGTATCAAGTTTTGCTATGGCAAGAGCATTCTTCAAACTATCTATAACTTTAAGCCTATTCTGCCCAAAACTTAAAGAAATAGCCAACGAAAAAAAAATCGCCAACATTTTTTTCATAATGTGGAATAACAAAACCTTTGAAATGCAATTTACTTTGAACAAAAATAATACGTTGTAGTGAAATAAAGGAATTGATACTGAATTTACTTTTCAACTAAGAACCTTTGTAAAAAAAAAGCAGTAAAAAATAATATTCTGCTTGGCAATGTTTTAAATTCATTATTAAATTCCAATGGAAACAGGCATAAAACCAATTTACTCATCAACGAATACGATCATTTTGCAAACGAATTACTCTCGTTTTATTTTGATCGTTTTAAGACAGACTTCAGCCAAAATAGATTTGTTAGAAAGTTTTATGAAAGTCTAAAAACAGCTACCAGCGATGTATTATCGACCGAATTTTTATCATGGGCGTTTGAAGAGGTCGCCAAGATACAGAAACGTTAAAGTGATTAATTTACGCGCCTTAGCTTTTAATTTTCTCATTCAAGAATGCCAAGATATCAACTGGTAATTCTTTATGAAACGCCTCACGATCAAAACCCACAGGGTCAGTTGAAGGGAGAAAATTTGGGTTTTTCATAGCAGCAGGAAACGGACTCAGAAAAGAGAAATGCCCAGCATTTTCTATTTTCCGCAATGTAACTTGCGATTTATCTGGCACACCATTTATAATAATGTCGGTATTCCATTCAGGTGTAATGGAATCGTGTTCGGCAATGAATAGAAGAATTGGTACTGTAACTTTGTCTAAATTTCCCATAAACCAACCTGCGCCCGGTGCCAATAAAACCAATGCGCTAACGCGTGCATCTGTTGAGACTTCTATTTTTTTCGCTTGCTTTGTATATGGAATGCCGCCAGCTAATGCTAAAGCTGTGTATCCACCCATTGAATGACCAATGACAGCGATTTTTTCTGATAAAATATGTTCTGAAAATCGCGCATCAGAAAGTAGCATATTAATAGTTAGACTTACATGTCTTGGTCGATTTTGTAGATTTTCAACCGTATTCTCTAATGTGTTATTGTTGCGGTTATTGCCATAATGTTCAGGCATAGCAATCACATAACCATTCTTCGCCAAATGCGTACTGATTGTCCGATATAGCAAATGAGAACCACCGTTTCCGTGAGAAATAACCACTAATGGAAACTGCCCATCAGAAATTTTTGCATCAACGCACACACCCATCGTGTAAGGACCAAAAGCCATTGGGGTCGATTTTTCATTCGTCGGGTATTGTACTAAAACGGGAAATGATATGCCAAGCGATTCGTCTTTTACTTGCATTTGTATGCTGCCAACGAAATATGAAGAATTTATTTTGTCCATTAAAAAGGCAAGAATTGTTTTAATTGCAATTCTATGCAAATATAAGTTTCTAAATAACAGGTTCCAATTGGTCAATCAATAGTATTTTATTTTTACATTTACTTTATTTGAAATCTTTTGTCGCGATTCGTATTTTAAATTTTCTAAAAACAGAGTATAGCGTATTAACGCATAAAATTTCTCCATCCAGGATAGATTCTAAACCGAGAATAATTTTAAGAACTTCTGTTGCTTGTAAACTACCTGCCACGCCGCACGTTGTGTTAACTATTCCAGCTATACTGCAATTATTTTGTGCTTCGTTTTGCAAATCGGAAATAGAAAAAATGTTCGATAATTGAATTTTATTTTTGTGATGCAGCACAGTAATGTATGCTTGCCAATCGCGCACAGCCGCATATACCAAAGGTTTATTATGTTGTGGGCAAACAGCATCAATCAAAATGCGCGCATTGACGTTGTCGGTGCAATCGCAAACAATATCGAACTTTGAAATGATTTCTGTGGCGTTGGATTCATCTATAAAAAATGGAAAAGTTTCTATCTGAATGTCAGGATTTTGATGTGCGAGTTTGTACTTCAAAACATCCACTTTTTTCAATCCCACTTCACTTGGACTATATAAAAACTGTCGCTGCAAATTCGATTCTGAAATGACATCATTATCAATCATTCCGATTGTGCCAATACCTGCTGCTGCTAAATATGTCGCAACGGGAGTTCCTAATCCGCCAGCACCAATAATTAAAACTTTTGCGAGCTTTATTTTTTCTTGACCCAATAATCCAATTTCAGGGACGATAATCTGTTGTAAATAGCGCGCCATTTTCTAATTTTATGCGTGTTTTTAATGAGTAGGTCGATGTTTTTTATCTGAGCTTCAGTATCAGTTATGTAAAAAGTATGAGGTGAATTATTTTCTTTAAAAGATTGAATCGTATCTTCCAAGTCTTTTTTGATAATTTGTAACGTATCTATCATTTCATCGGTCATGGGTTGAAATTCAAATTGCCTTTTTAATTGGAACAGAACATCTCTAATTGTATCCTTTTTGAGGGTACTACAAAGAGGTTTTCCTTCTCTCACAAATAAACCGATAATTCTTATTAAATCTCGGTTCTGAATCTCTAAGTTTTCTTTGAATAACTTTTGGATAAAAAAAAATAAAATGCTCGATAATTTTGTCTCAAATACTGGCATTGGATTTTTTTCTTGGCACTCTTTTGAAAGTTCCAAACAGTAAAATAAAAACCTAATTCTATTATTTATTGATTCTATCTTTGAAGTATCGTTGTCAAGAAAAACCGAATTGATATGAAAACCTTCTATTTTTATAAAAGTCTGTTCTCTTACAGAATCAACAAGAAGCCCTTCGAATTTATTTTCTATTTCAAATATTTTATTATCAACTAAAAATTTAAGTCTGTCTAAATTTTTCATAAAATTGAATTATAATTCAAAAATTAATTTTTATTTTACCTCCTATCAATCTGAGAATTTATCGTCCCATCCGTAATATTCTTATCATTAGCTAATAAAAAAGCTTTAGAAAGAATCATTGAAATTCCTGCATCTCCTTCGAATGGAATAAACAGATTTTCGGTAAAGTTTTTCGCACTTCTATCTTGCACGATACACAAATATTGATCGTTCGGTTCCATTAAAATATTCGTTGAGCCAAGATGAATTTTATACGTTCTCCGGGTACCTTTAATTACCAAAAACTTATCTTTAATCTCTGCAACTTTAGCAATTTTTAATCGCGGCAGTAAATTGGTGAGAATTTCTTTGCGGTTTTTTGCCACTTCACTTAAATCGCCGAACGAATAAGATTGCCAATAATCGCGCTGTACGAGTAATCCGCCAGAATCGAACCAATTCGGATCGTTACCCACACTTGCAACACCGACAAATAAATCAACATCGCGTAAAATTTCTGAAAATGGAATAGCAGGTACATCAATCAGGTTCATCAATTGATTGTTCTCTGTGTTTATAAATCGAATTTGGTCGGTCGTGATATAATTCCAAATGCCTGTGTCATTATACGCATCATTGGAATTGATAGAACTTACCCAATACTCTGCACGCAATTTATATTCAGGTAAAATTATTTGTGCCAACGAATTATCACCGCCATCCCAAGCTCCAATGAGCGAATACTTCCAACCTCGTATTTTAGCCAACATATTGAATTGATGCTGTTTCAATACATGCGATGCCATGCGGTTGCTATATGTGCGCGTATTAATTTCGGCATCAGTGAGTATGTACACTTCGCGATAAGCTTGTTTGAATGGTTGTAAAATTTCATGAACTAAAATGAAATCGCGCCATTTTTTGATATTGGCAACCGATTCAGTTGCAGGATGCCAAAGCGTTACAATACAGTTATGCGCTGGTAAAAGAATATCTTTATCACTTGTTATCCATTGTCCATTTAAATAAATAGCAGATTGATTGGTGTCTTGCGTTGTGTCAGAAAATTGCCAGATAATTTTTTTCACTAACACCGACATCAATCCATGTTCGAAATAAGATGACATGAAATTTTCAAATTGCCATTGCATATCCGTACGCAAAATTCTATCCAATCTATCGCGTTGTGCCGAAGTCGTTTGGTCTATTTGCTTTTGAGTTTCTTTTAGTTCTTTATATGCTTCGGCGTGTTTTTCTTTCACAAAACTCGGAACTGTTTTTTGTAGCGTGCCATCGGGTTTGAACCAACAAAGTTCCGATTTGCCAACGCCTGTAATTTTGAGTTTAGCTTTGTAATTATCGAATAATATTTCTTTTCTGCCATCCACTAAATCATAATCAGCAACTGCTAAATCTTCAATCTCGTGAATTGTTATATTTTGTTCGTGAGCAGCTTCTTTCAAATAATTCTCAATGAGGCTTTGCGCACTCGCTTGTTTTATGCGTAATTTTAATCTTGAAAGTTGCGCAATACCTTCAAAGCCTTTTATTTTGGCGAGCGTATAGAAACAAGCGTTGCCAATGCCAGCTGCTGCAGGTCCTTTATTAGGTATTTTTTTGTAACATCTTTCAGATAATTTTGCAATTGTGTGTGATGTAGTCAAATCTTGAAAATTAGCACACATCCAAATGAAGCCCTTTATTATTTCATAATTTGCCGAATTTAGGAACTCAACCGTCAAATATTCATAATTACTATTTTCATAAAAATCGCAATGTCTGACAGTTACTTCTGATAGATTAATGATAAAATTAAACCAGTCGTTTGTCACTTCCTTGAATTTTCTATATCCTAGTTGTTCAATTAAAACTTTAGTTTCTTTTAGAAAAAGAATTGTAGGCTTAGCACCAGAAGTTAATTTTGCTTTATAAATTAGTTGAAACCAAATTGATTTATCTTCGTCTGATAAAGATAGGACGGATTCATTCGCATATTTTGAAAATGAATCTTTCCCTTTAAAAAAGATTGGTTTGACGATCCCATTTATATTTCCAGACTTAAAAATGAGTGAATCTATTCTTTCAATGAGTTTAACAGTGTCTTTAAAAAAGAAACGATTTTCGACACTAATAATCTCAACTCTGAGCTCTTGGAGAGGTTTTAAGATTTTCTTAATTTCAAATTCATCACTACTTTGTTTCTCTACTTTTGAAAGCAAATCGCTGATAGGCCACTGTAATACATTTGAATTAGAATTACAGCTTTTAATAAAAATGTAAGACAATTTTTCAAATTCGAATTCATTTAGAACTGGTATTGCTTTGAAAACACTACCAAAGAATGAAAAAATAATCCAAAATTTAATATTATCTTCTTCTGGTGTTGGATTAATATTTCCTTGCTTTTCTGAATAATAGCTAATCTTATCTACACAATAAGTTGTAAAATTAATTTTATTTTCAGTGTTTAAATTTGGAATAACGCTTTTCGGTGTCTTTAGTTCACTAAAAAAAAAGTTCCAAGCTAATCCTGGATGAAGTTCAATATATTCAGAAATTGAATTCTCAATGATTGTGTCAAATTCTTTTTCAGAATAACCCACATTAAATTCTTCTATTGTATTATAATATGTCATAAATATTTCTTTTTGAATGTTGAATTTTATCCTCTCCAATCTATCTGCGTATTAATCGTCGAATCTGTAATATTTATATCGTCTGCCAACAGAAAAGCTTTGGAGAGAATCATGGAGACACTTTCGTCGCCCTCAAAAGGAACAAAAAGATTATTTGTAAAATTTTTCGCGCTTCTATCTTGAACGATACAGAGATATTGATCGTTCGGTTCCATCAAAATATTGGTTGAGCCGATGTGGATTTTATACGTTCTACGCGAACCGCGTACAACGACATAATTATCTCGAATTTCAGCGACTTTAGCAATTTTCAAACGCGGTAAAAGTTTAGTCAGAATATCTTTTCTATTTCTTGCAATAGCACTTAAATTTCCAAATGAATACGATTGCCAATAATCGCGTACTCTGGGTTCACCTTGCGAATCATTCCAGTTTGGGTCGTTACCAACGCTGGCTGCGCCAACAAATAAATCAACATCGCGTAGAATTTCTGAAAAAGGAATGGCTGGTACATCAATTAAATTGATGGTTTGACCATTTGCATTATTTACAAACCGCACTTGGTCAGTGCCGATATAATCCCAACTGATGCTGTAAGTATTGTTGTTTTCCGACTTTATCTGGTCAATCCAATATTCAGCCCGCATATTGAAGGCTGGTAAATTTATTTTTGCTAATTCATTATGGTTGCCATAGTCGTAATAACCCATGAGACTATATTTCCAACCGCGCGACTTAGCTAAAGTATTAAACTGTTGTTGTTTTAGAATGTGCGAAGCCATTCTGTTACTATACGTTCGAGTATTAATTTCGGCATCAGTAAGTAAATATACTTCTCGATAAGCTTGTTTAAAAGGTTGTAAAATTTCATGGGTAGAGATAAACTCTCGCCATTTTTGAACTTCTGTAACCGACTGAACTGCAGGATGCCATAAAGTTACTATACAGTTTGGCGCAGGTAAAAGTATTTCGTTTTCGCTCGTTGTCCATTGTCCCTTCAAAAAAATGGCAGATTGATTGTTGCCCTGCGTCGTTTCACTGAAATTCCAGATAATTTTTTTTGTCAGCACAGACATTAATCCATGAGAGAAATAGCAACCAACAAAATTATTGAATGACCATTTTCTATCGTCACGAAACAACCGATCCATTCTATCGCTTTGGGTTGTGGTTGTCTGGTCGAGTTGCTTTTTTGTCTCTTTTAATGCCGTGTATTCATCTGCAAAACCTTCTTTTATAAAACTTGGAACTGTTTTTTGAATCTTGCCATCGTGTTTATACCAATTCATCTCAGATTTTCCAGCGCCAGTAATTTTAAGTTCTGCTATGTAGTCTTTGAAAATAATTTCTTTTTTGCCCTTAATTAATTCAAAATCAGGAACAGCAAAGTCTTCCATTTCGCTCACCGAATATCCATGCTCAACTGCAGCTTCTGTTAAATAGTTCTCGATAATTTTTTGCGCATTGTTTTGTTTAATTCGCAGTTTCAATCTTGAAAGTTCAGAAATGCCATTTAATCCTTGCGTATTGGCAAGCGTATAGATGCACGCATTTGCGATTGTTGGAGCAACTGCCCCTTTATACGAAGATTTTTTATAGCACCGTTCAGCTACTTTAGCAATTAATGCTGTCATTTTTGTATCTTGTATATTCAGGCACATCCAGATTAACGCCTTGACTGCATCGGTATTTCTAGAGCAAATCATGTCTATAGAAATATCTGGACTTCGAGAATCTCGGTTTATATAAGTCTCACGAAGCGTCAAGTCTTTAAACTTTATAGCATTAGAAAACCAATCAACGATACGCAATTTGAACTGATTATCGCCTAAAGTATCAATTAAATTTTTCGATTCTTTTAAAAATCTCTGTGAAGGTTTTGTGCCAGAAACGCGTTGCGCTGACGCAATAATTTGATACCAAATCACTCTTTCTTCTATTGGAAACATTTCAAGTTGCGGATTGGCATAATCCGAAAATCCATCTTTACCAATAAATTTTGTTGGTCGAATTTCTAACTTTGTATTCGTAGATTTTAAAAAAATAGTGTCGATTTTATCTGTCAATTTATACTGCGTTTTTATGTAATAGCTGTTATCAATCTCGTTAATTTTATTTTTTAATTTATTCAGTACATCTTGGAGTCCACCAGATAAAGGTTTATCCGCATACTGGTTTTCAATTTTTTTAAGCAGCGTTGCAATTGGCCACTCTTCAAAAATAATGAAATGATATTTTCGTGAGCGGTGGTTTAAAAATGCGTCAATCAATTTAATCGCATCCGCATTATCAAGTTGAAATTCCGTTTTGAATAGATGATTAAAATAGAGAACAGTTGTCTGATATAATCGCGCTTCGAAGTGAGTGACATGCCGTTCTTTTACTTTAAAATACGCGTCAATTTTTTCAATGCAGCACACTAAAAATCTTACTTTCTTTCTATCATCCCATTTTGCTACCTCATTCTGATAGTAAGAACTTTCAGAGATAACTAAATAATCGATGCTTTCTTTTGTGATTTTATTTTCGTGTTCCGTGTCGTTTATGACACCTTCAAAAGCAATTTCCTCCGATGTTTTAAAAACTGTAACTTCTGGTTCTGGATAGTGATTAAATATTCCATCAGCAGTTAGTAAATATCTCAAAATAATCAAGCCGATTCCAATTGCGATACCCATTTTTTTTAAATTTTAAGTTCGAATTTCTATTTTTTATGGCTTATTTCTATTTTTTTAGACGCCAACAGCGTCTCTACAATCGGAGAGAAGGCAGAGCCGTTGTCTCTGCGCGTAAATCATATTAACCACCAACCAACGGTGTCAGTTTAATAAAACTCACAGTCGTGTTGTGTTTCAGCTCTAAGCGTTGTTGCAAACTATCAGATTGGAAATTATCGACAAGAACAAAAAAGCCATTGTTCTGAAAAGCGTGAAGCGCGGTATAGATTTGTTTTTCAGCATCAATTTTTTTGAGCGGCTTGAGTTTAAAGCCGTTCAACGTTTTTTCTGCATCGCTCGGTTCAATTAAACCTTTGAAAAATTCGGGTAAGCGTTTGTTATAACTGTCTACTTCTTGCTGCACCCGCGCAGAAATTATGTCTTCCACTGTAACCCATTCGGTTTTAAATTCGAGCAGCAGTTCGTTCAGAACCTGCCCTGCAAAAGTTTCATCCGTTACTGTAATCGTCATTATCGTTTTATTTTTAAAATTATAAGAATTGCGCCGATTTTAAAACAATTGTTTTAACGACGCAACAAAAATAATACTAATTTTGAATTAAACAACAATTTGTTTTTATTTTTTGATTTTATTCTGGCACATTTGCTTCAAAAACTTTAAAACGCTCAACTAAATCGGATTTAAGTTTAGCTTTTACGCTTTCATCTTTAATGAAGCTGTACTGAATGCTATTAAAAACAAATTTTTTAATGTCTGAATAGTGTATGAACGCGTACCGTTTAGCTAACAAAACGTATTGCTCAGTTAGGTTTGTGCGCAAAATACCTGCATCGTCTGAGCTGATGATGATGGGTACATGGAAAGAATTATAGAGTTGAATCGGGTGTTTATCATCTTTGACTTTCAAAATAAATTCATTGCTCACCAAATTTATCTCAACAGGAATTTTGTTTTTGTGCATATAACGCATCAAATCGTAACAATTTTCTTCATACGCCATATCAACACCGTGACCGATGCGATTTGCGCCTGCCGTTCTAACAGCGGCGTTGATATGCCAAGTCAAATCTTCGGGCGCAACCAAACCCAAAGTGAGTTCGCCTGCGTGCATGGTGTATTTTACAGAAGGATATTTTTGATGACAAAACTTGAACATCAGCATGTGAAGCCAATAATCTTTCATCGAAACCTCTCCATCTTCGGGTGAAACGATATTCACACCAGCAATTAAATTGCTTCTATCCGCCGAAATAAAATTCAGTACCAATCTTTTAAACAACTCAATCGGTGGCAAAGAGCGCACTACGTAGTTTTGGTAACGCATCGTGAAATGCTCATCGTCCATTTTCAATTTGTTGTGCAATCGCTCTATCACATTCAAATTAGATGTATCCGCTTTTGCAACAGCACCTCGTGCAATAATGGTGTCGTACACCGTTTGCAGAATTTGCATAACGGCAGTTTCATCTTTTTTTTTAGCCCAATCGCGTAAAGTGGATTCGTAAGAATTTAAATCTTGGCTCGGCAAAGCAAACACAACCGATGTTAACTGCTCTTCCAAATAACTAACATTTTCTTTGATGGCACGATTTTTCAATTCTAACAGACCTTCTTCAACATGTCCACGCGAAGCGGGTGAAAATTTATCGAACGATTCGAAAAATAATTTATCTGA
>JAYWBA010000143.1:0-14356 GCA_043781915.1 Saprospiraceae bacterium | reverse complement strand
CAATCATGTCTAATGCGTTAGGGTTTTCTTTCAAATTCGTTGCACTCGTCTGTGAAATGAATCTACCACTAAATGGTGATAAAACCAAATAATGGCGCTTCCATTCGTAAATGGCTGTTTTTAATTGGTTCACCGATACTAGTAAATTAAACGATTCTTTATCCGTCAAAGGCATTACATCATTTTTTTTCTTAGGATCAAGTGCTTCTTTTTTTATTTTTTTAGCCAGAAATAATTGATCATCCAAAACGCGTTTTTGAAATACCACCTCATTGTCCGCACTTTGTTTTTCTTTCTGTAGTTTTTGATAATCTGCTAAAGCGAGTGATTTATTGATATACTTGAGTTGCGCATCTAAATAAATGCGCGTTGCAACATCCGCTTTCTGTTGCAAGTTTAAATATTTTTTATATTCTGCATCTGCTTGTTTTTCAGCATCGCGCAGCCTTTCAGCCATTTCTATTTTTGCTTGATTTTGCACATTCACGATGCGCACTTTCTTTTGAAGCGCTTGAATTAAAGCAGTAGTATTTGAATAAGCAGCCTGTACTTCACCCAAATGTAAATACCGAGTTGTTTTAAACTTTTCCACAAAATCGGCATTCAGTGTATCAATATTTCGGAGTAAACTGTCTAAAAAAACAATATCTTCTCTATTAGCTGTATTGAATAATACTGCAATTGGCTGACCTGTTACCACCGTATCATTATCGGTTACTAAAATAGTTTTAATGGCACTACGGTTCTGTACGTTAACAGGGACAGGCGGAGTTTCTGCACTGATAATAATGTTCCAAATTACAACATCTGGGTATGTTAATCCATAAGCAATAGTAACCAAGGCAATCAACGCTGAAAAAATGAGGATAATCCCCCATTGCACCATCCAATGTGGTGGTACACCAATTATTCGGCGCACAAAGGCGCTTCTTTCATTTTCAGCTTTTTTAGCACGCATAAAAATAGTTGTTCTTTGATAGTTGTTTGTTGTTAGTTGTTAGTCGTAAATTGTATGTCAAACTAACAACAAACAACTATCAACTATATAAGCGTTTAAATTCCCCTTCTTCATTTATTAAACTGTTGTAATTTCCTTCCTGTACAACTGTTCCGTTTTTCAAAACTATAATATTTGGAACAATTTTCAAAATCGCGATGCTGCGTGTCGTTAATATAACGGTTCTGTTGGAGCTTTCATTTTGCATTAACCCATATAAAACAACTCTTTCAGTAGCTACATCTAAATAATTAGTGACTTCATCTAAAATGATAATAGGCGATTTGCTATACAAAGCGCGCGCTATTAAAATCAATTGCTTTTGGCCATCCGATAAATTGATACCATTAAAACCCAGACGCGTTTCAAAACCTAATGGCAATTTTTCTATAAAAGAAAGCAATTGTACTTCTGTGCATACTTTTTTAAGCAGCGCAATATTGGGTGCGTTATCGTTTAAGGCAATATTTTGCGCAATGGTGTTATTGAAAATATAGCTATCGTTAAATATTGAGCGACACTGATTGAACCATTCTGTAGTTGAAATATTCTCTAAAGGCATATCACCAAACAGAATTTCACCATTTGTGGGCTCGTAAATATGCGTGAGTAATTTTAAAATGGTTGTTTTACCCGAACCCGAAGCGCCTACAATCGCCGTCGACTCGCCTAATTTAAATCGGGTTGTTATATTTTTCACTTTTGGTTCGGCACTATTAGGATATATAAAACTGAGATTATTGATACAAATGTCTCTCGGGTTTTCTGGCAGGATGGAATTTTCGGATGAAGACACAGCGACAAACTCGTTTTTATGCACATCGTATAGTCGCACTAAAGCCCGTTGTGTAGCACGAGACGAACTGACCAAAAAAGCTAAATTGTCGATGGGTGCATACATTAAACCCAAAACAAAAATAATTGCCATTAAACTACCCACTGTAATTTCGTTACTAATAACATAGCGCGCTGAAAAATAAATAATGACTGCGTTTTTAATGTCATTAATCAATCTGCCACCAAAACGTTGCCATTGTTCGCGCAGTGCTTTAGCAAAACTTTTATGAAAAAGCTCCGAACGCAATCGCTCCCAATGATGAATCATTCTATCTTCGGCGCCAAAAATTTTAATGTCGCGTAAACCTTGAACAAAATCGTTCAACACTGCTTGGTTCTCAGCAAGCGATAGATTTCGAATGGCATTTATTTGCTGTTTTTCTTTCTGAAAAAAATACATCAACGCGGCGTAAATGGCTAAAAAAACGACCGATATAAGAAACAATATGGGATGGAAGAAACACAGCACAGCATTCAGAACGAATAAGGTGTAGGCGGCAAATATATATTGCGCACTTTGCGCCGAAAAAAACTGCTCTAATCGCTGGGCATCGTTAACACGCTGAACAATATCTTCTTCTTTCTTTGTTTCAAAATAGGTGAGCGGTAAATTCAGAATGCGACGCAGAATATCGGAAGTATGGGTCAGATTCAATCGTGCTGCCACTTGAATAAACAAAACGCTGCGCACAAACTCTAAAGCATTGCTAAAAAACAGCAATACAATCTGAGCAATCAGCAATAAGAACAAAAAGGAGTAATTACTCCGACTGATTCCCGCATCGACCACTGAGCGCACTAAAAAAGGCAGAAAAGAATTGATGAGGGTTATGACCAATATTCCGACGCCAATTTGATAAAAGTAATTCTTGTAGCCTTTTAAATAACCACCCAAATATTTTAAAGCACTACTTCCAAATGTGTTTTTTACCGCCGCAACGTCAGTTTCTTTATTTTCAAAAAGTTTGGATGTAGCTTGCAGAATGAGTGCATAACCTAAATTCTCGCCTTTTTCACCGCGTTCTACTTGCCAATTTTGAAGAAAATTTTGGGTTGAAATTTTAGATATTCCCACTGCAGGGTCTGCGATGATGACAAATTTTTCTTCAATCTGGTAAACGACAACGAAATGATTACCCCGCCAAAAAGCAATAAATGGCATCGGTACACCCGATTTTAAACGCGCGAAATCTATTTTCAATGGCAGCGTTTCAAACCCCAATTTTTGAGATGCTTCTGATAGTTCGTTGAGTGAAATACCGTCTTTTACAATTTGCGTTTTCTCGCGCACAAAGTTGGCACTCAGTACGCTTTGATGTGCAGCGGCTACCATCCGTAAACAGGCTGCACCACAATCACTGGCGTCATGTTGCTTATAAAAGGGGTAGCGCGACATTATTCAGATTATTAATTCTTGCAAAAATCTAAAAAAAATTAGATTGCTGTGTATAGCTGCAAGAATTATTCCATAGAATGCGCAATTTTTATTTACTAAGCAGGTATTTAGGGAACGGTAGCAAGAAAAAAGGGAACGGTAAAATATTCTCTTTAGTTATTAACGAGTTACAATTAGTTAAATGAAAATCCGAGAGCGAATGAAAATACAGTGGGAATCTCGTTGAAATAAGTATCAGTTAAAACAGCTTTGTTTTGGTACGTGAATATACGTCCAAAACCTTTTGAAAATTTAATTTCTGGCGTAACTACAATTTTAGAAGCAAAAATTTGGTAGCCCACAAAAGCTTCTAACTGCACATCATTTGCATTTTTGTAAATTATTCTTTCTAATTCAATTGGATTGTTTTCCCAAGCTAAATCGTAGCTGAACTTGCCACCAATTCCAACAATAAATCTTTTATTTTTATGAACAGGCATTTTATAAACAATATCCAATGGAAATTCGAGAAAAGCTACTCCCAAATTCAATTTATTATACGCCTTTGCATTATTGCCGTAGCCATAATAAGCTGTGTGTTCAATTTGACGATTATAGAAAGCAACTCCTGGCGAAAACCTTAAATCAAATGTTTTATTCAATTTCAGATTTGCCAACAAGTTTACATTGAAACCAGGATCAGGCGCATCATTAAAAATGGGCAAATCGTAGCTGCCTAATGGGTTATTTGCCAATTTAGCATTTACAAAGTTTATTCCAATTGAACCGCTTAAAACTAACCGTTTTTTATTGAATATTTCGAAAGCTGCATTTTCCGATTTACTCTGAGCAAAAATGGGGTTATTGAAGGATAAAATTAATAGAATGACTATTAACTTAGAGAAGAGCTGCATTGGGAAAAGTTTTAAGAAATTAAATCAACTTCATTGGAGCTATTTTAGTGCCATTATTTGCCAATTACTATAAACTCTAAAATAATTCTGTTTGTTAAGGCATAAATTTCCAAAGACGTTCGGGGAACTTTAAAAGTTCCCCGAATGTTTAGCGCTATAAATTTTCTCAACGCACCAAATTAACAGTGCCATTCAACACTTCGGTTTCGCCGTCATCGAATAAAATGCGCGCGAACCACGTGTAAGTATCGGGAGGAGATTTTACACCAGAAGTTGTGCCATCCCAACCTAGCGTAATATTATCAGGTGTGATATTTTGCTGTGCAAATATTAACCTTCCCCAACGATTGAAAATATTGAAGTCAATGATTTTTTTTACGCCGCTACCTGTGAACAACATCAGTACATCGTTATTGCCATCGTCATTTGGTGAAAAAATATTCGGAACAAAAATGGGTCTACGTTTATCGACTTGGACAATGATATCGTGGGTTACTACGCAGCCGAAAGAATCTGTCATGGTTACTTTAAACAAGGTCGGTACGCGCGGATTAACATTGGGTGTTGTGCAATTTTTGCACGAATACGTGAGTATAGAATCATGTGAAGATGACCAAGAAATACTTTTTAAAACGGAAGGCGTGTCAACACTGGCAAATAATTTAACGTTATCGCCGTAATGAATAAGCGTATCGGGTGTATTCAGAATTTTAATTTTCGGCGGATTTTCTACGCTAAATTTTTTTTCTGCTTTGCAGCCATTAGCATCTGTTATATATACTGAATAAGTGCCTTTGGCTAAACTTTGCCAGCCATTGAGCCTTGGGTCGAAAGTGGCATTTGCCATCTGAAATTTAAACGGAAACGTACCGCCCGCAAAACTATCGAGCAATATCTGACCATTTTTTTCGCCGATACACTTCGGTGGTATCATTTTATAAAATACCTCGATTGGTCGTGGCGCATCAACATTGACGATTAAAGTATCACTACAATTATTTTTGTCGGTCGCCATTACTTTAATATTGCCTGTTCCGACCTGAGTGATGTAATCTGTTACTTGTGGTGGATCGGTATACCAAGTGAAAGTAAAATCGCCACCGCCACCTGTTGCCCGAACTTTAATGGCGGCATTTTTTGTATCGACGCATCGGTTAGCATAACCATTATATAAAGTATCGAAAGTCGGTTGAATAAAAATGGGAATCGGAGAAGGTAAATTAGTCACTACCGTCACATTGCAACCTTTCGAATCGGTTACGGTTAAACCATAATCGCCAGGGCATGCATCAACGAGTGAATCTTTCACGCGACCGCCCGTCCATTTAAACTTAAAAGGCGCGCCAAAACTGCCCGTCGCCGTAGCGCGTAATCTGCCATCGCAAACGTTGGCGCAACTAGCGCGCTTTATGGATATTCTTGGAACAATAGAACTCGGTGCGTAATCTATTTTTACAGAAGCGGAGGTTTTACAAGCGTTAGCATTAGTAACGGTAACCGCATAATTTCCAGCCGATTTCACTTGCTGATATTGCGAAGTCGATCCATTTTGCCATTTATAAGTCGAACCTATATTTTTGGCATCGAGTAAATAGGTAATGTTGCTGCAAAAAAAAGTATCGCGACCAATATCGACAAGAGGAACGGGTTTCAAATTTATTTTCATCGAATCTGAAGCCGAAGAGCAGCCGTCAAACTGCGCGGTTAAATAAAAAGTGCCACTCCATGTGTTATCGGTTTTTGGGATGACCACGCGCGGTTGCTTACTTGAGAAACCATTGGGTCCTGCCCACACATAGGTAGTGGCACCTGTATTAGTACTGAGCACCAACGAATCGCCGATACAGACAGAATTTCCAACAATTTTAATAGTTTTCGGAGCGCAACTTTTTGCGCTCGCCATCAAGTTACAATCATCGAAGTTTTCGTTATAGAAAAAACTTCCCGTTGCGTTATCATAAATTTTCACATAATCTACTTCTCCTGAGTTCGCAAGCCAAAATTGCTGCGAACAAATGGCGTTAGCCGGATTTGTATAAATCGCATTAGCGATATTTTTTTCGTTGGCTAAAATACTCAGGATACCATTTTTAAAAATAATTTTTAACGTCAGCCATTTAGTTAAATCGAAAACCAAATCCGTTTTATTATAACTGAGCGCAACGCCATTGAGTGTTAAAAACAAATTACCAGAATTAGCTTTTTCCGCCACTGAAATCATTAAATTACCCAACGATGTTTGCAATCCTAAAGCTGCAAAACGTTCACTACCATTTGATAGAGTAATCGAGTCGCGTAAACGCACCTCGTAAGTAAAATTATTATTTAAGCAAATATTATTATCAGCCTTAAAAGAAGATGTAACAAATGGTTTTGGAACTATATTTTGAGCAATTTTCATCTCACTATTTGAAACAAAGTTGCACAATGCTATTGGGTTCGAAATTGTCCCATCTCCTGTATATGCTGCACCTGTCCATACCCCTGTCTGCGAGTAAGCTGTGCTTACAATTAACATGGGAATCACAATTTTTAATAAGTGCAGTTTTGGCATTTATAAACCTAAAATCAAAATGAAAAAATGACTTTCGATTTAAAAGTTATGTTGTACGCTCAAATTTGAAATAATTTCGTTTTACGTGTTATACAAAGATAAGTCTTTGCATTAATTTAACACATTAACGAAACGAATATGGTGGGATTATAGATAATAAACTGTTTAACAATTTAATTTTACAAATATAGATAAAATTTCTTAACGACACAAAAAAAGCGCCCAGTTTTTCAACCGAGCGCATCAAAACAAAACGAAAAACCAACTTTAAACAAGTCTCTTATATGATGTATAACAAAATCAGACAAAATTTAGTTCGCAACTTAAGCTATTTTATTTCTCTTAATTGTCATACAATTGTCAAATTTTAATTAGCTGCTAACTTGGTCGCAATGTGAGTTTTAAATTTTGAATCTCACCATTGCGAACCACAGTTATTCTAACGTTATCACCTGCTTTATATTTTTGAATTTTTGATTTTAAGTCCATTGTTTTTTTAATGTTCTCGCCATCAATTTTAATAATTACATCTTTTGGTAAAATGCCACCATATTGCGCGTTACTACCATCAACAACTGCATCGACAAGGACACCTTCTTTAACATCAATCTCGTTGTCTTTAGCAACGCGTAAAAAATCTTCGTCAGTAACCATTTGTACACCTAAGCGCACACCACGTCCAGAATTGTTAGGGCTACTCTGGCTAAAGTTATTGCGATTGTTGTTTTTGCCACCATTACTAACAACGCCATTTTTTCCGTTTTTAATAATGTCATCTACTGTTTTTTCTACTAAACTAATAGGTATTGCAAACGAATAGCCTTCGTAACTTCCTGTGCGCGATTGAATGGCAGAGTTTATACCTACTAATCTACCTTGCGCATCAACTAAAGCACCTCCCGAATTACCTGGGTTTACTACAGCGTCCGTTTGTAAAAAATCTTCAATTGCATTCGAATTTTCGCCACGCAATTTTTTATCCTTCGCAGAAATAATACCTGCGGTGACTGTTGTACCTATATCGTACGGATAACCGATGGCTAATACCCATTCTCCAATGCGTAAAACATCTGAATTTCCTTTCTGAATAGCAGGTAAACCTGATGTAGCAATTTTCAAAACGGCTAAATCTCTTCTTGCATCAGTTCCAATAACGCGTGCTGTAAATTTTCTTTGGTCAGGTAGAGTGACGCGCACTTCATCGGCAAAATCGACAACGTGATTGTTAGTGACGATATAGCCATCTGAACTCAGAATTACACCCGAACCTGTTCCTTTTTTAGCTGGCATTTGAAAACCAAAAAACTGTGAGAAAGGATCGTCCTGTCGGTTGCGTAGTGCACTTTCAGCCGATTCAGCGGCTTCGATAAAAACAACTGAAGGAGAAGCACTTGCTGCTGCTTGCGATAAATCTATAGCACCTGGTGCTATCGCTGTATTTTGTGAAACAAATTGTGAATTAGAACGCGGTGATACATTTACTTTTGGATTTAAGAGTTGCGTTGCTCCTACAACCATTAAACCGCCAACCAATCCCGCGCCTACGAATGAAAACAAATTCTTCATGGTTTGACATTTTTAATTTATAATTCTAATAACGATTGAGCGAAAAAAAATTGAAGCAAAAATTAACCTTTAACTAAAATTTAACGCGCGCTATGCTTAGAATTAGTCTTAGTTATTTTCCGAGATTATAACAACTACTTACGAAAAAAAGTTCATTACGGTTTTGACCAAGATTTATAGGATTAAAAGATTATCAGGATTTAACGCTTCTGCGAAAATCAAACTATTATTACTATAGTAGCAAGTAGAGAATTTAAACACAAGGAACACAAGGAAATCACGAAGAACACTGAGTTTAATAAACACTTTGTGACCTCCGAGTAAGACTTAGTGACCTTAGTGGTTAAATTATCTAAGTTTGTTTATCTGGAGATTTATCAACGTGAGTATAACAAAACCTATCTTTGACCAAAATTTTTCAGTGAGTACATCAACTATCGACATAGAAATAATAATTTTTTTCAGAATGCAATTATTTGATTGGCATGCAACAAATGCACGTACAAATATGCCTTGGTTGAAAGAGCGAGATGCTTATAAAATCTGGCTTTCCGAAATAATTTTGCAACAAACGACCGTTCAACAAGGAACGCCCTATTATTTGAAATTTATAAAAGCCTACCCAGGTGTTTTCCATTTAGCGAATGCACCGAGCAATGAAGTTTTAAAAAATTGGGAAGGTTTGGGTTATTACAGTCGTGCCAGAAATTTAATATACGCAGCACAGCAAATTGTAAATGAATTTAGTGGCATTTTCCCGAATACTTTCGAGGATATTTTAAAACTAAAAGGTGTTGGAAATTATACTGCTTCTGCCATTGCAGCTTACGCTTTTAACCTACCCCATCTCGCCATTGATGGCAACGCCTATCGCGTGATGTCGCGATTTTTTGGAATTGATGCAGTTTTACAATCACCAGAAGCGAATAAAATTTTTGGTGAAGTTGGTCAAGCGATTCTTGATAAAGAAAACAGTGCAAAATTCAATCAAGCGATGATGGATTTTGGCGCCACGCAATGCACACCTTCATCTCCGAATTGTATGAAATGCCCAATGAATGTGCATTGCTATGCTTTTAATAATAAAGCGGTTGCGCTTCTTCCTGTTAAAAAATCAGCCCTCATCAAAAAAAAGCGTTATTTTAATTATATCGTTGCGCACTTTGGAGAATCTGTATACATTCAGCAACGCACCGAAAGCGATATCTGGCGCGATTTGTACGAATTCATTTTGATTGAATCGGATGCGCCGATCGAACAAACAATAGGACGTTCGGGGAACTTTAAAAGTTCCCCGAACGTTATTAAATTCAAAAATGACTTAACGCATATTCTTTCTGATACTCACTACAAAATAATTTCTCGTTCCGAAAACTTTGTGCAGCAACTCACACACCGCACCGTTTACGCTACATTTTGGGAAGTAGAATTGAACGCTGCACTTATTAATCCTAATTTTATTTTAGTAACTGAAACTGAATTGCAGCGTTATGCTTTTCCAAAAGTGGTAGCAAATTATTTGGTGAATAGTCAGCAGACTTTGTTTTAAAAGAAATAGTAATTTATTAGACGTGACAAATATTCCTGCAGATTTAGGAAGTAGATAATTTGTTTACACCTAAAAAAAAGAGAGAAATTAAATTATTTGTTTGTTTTTCAAAAAAAAATGTAACTTCGCAACACTTAATGCGACTTTGAGGAAATTTAAATCAGATAAACATGTTAAACCGAGTAATACTAATAGGAAATTTGGGCAAAGACCCAGAAATAAAAAAACTTGAAAACGGTAGTACCGTTGGAAAGTTTTCGGTAGCAACAAACGAATACTACCGTGATAACAATAACGAACTGCAACAACAAACCGAATGGCACGATGTTGTTGTTTGGCGGCAATTGGCAGAGCAAGCAGAAAAGATTTTGCGCAAAGGGGCTTTGGTTTATATTGAAGGTAAAATTGCGCACCGCAAATACACCGATAAAAACGGTGTTGAACGAACGCTCACTGAAATAGCTGCGAGTACTTTTAAACTACTCGATAAAAAAGAAGCTAATGGCATTTCGCCGCGCGAAACAAATTTTCCGACGTCGGAGCCACCGCACATTGCACGGGCATCGAGCGCAGCCGAAACGCACCCGCCGTATAATAATTCAAATACTCCCGACGACGATTTACCGTTTTAAAAATTTTTTCTATTTATGCGGTATTCACGCGTTCTGTTAATTAATGCAACTATTATTAGTTGCTTAATCCTTGTTTTTACTTCATGCGATAATATTATTTATACGCCCAAGCCGCGCACGTATCCGCGTGTCACTTTTCCTGAAAAAAGTTATCAGACTTATATCAATGGTGATTGTCCATTTGTTTTTAATTATCCGAAATACGCGCGTATTGAACGCGACTCGCTTTTTTTTGAAGAAAAAGCACCGTCCGATTGTTGGTTTAATATCATTGTTCCCGATTTAAACGCGGTCATCTACTGTAGTTACTATCACATTGATAGAAAAAATAATTTCGAAAAACTCAATAACGATGCGTTTTCGCTGGCTGGCAAACACACCACCAAAGCAGATTTTATAGATCAATTGCCTGTAAAAAAACCGAACAAAGTGTCGGGTTATGTTTTTAATATCGAAGGTCCTGCTGCATCGCCGTTTCAATTTTATTTAACCGATAGTACGCACCATTTTTTGCGCGGCGCACTGTATTTTAAATCGGAAACAAAACCTGATTCGCTCAAACCTTTGATTGAGTTTATGAAAACGGATATTATTGAGATGATAAATACTTTTGCGTGGAAGAAATAAATAATTAAAAATTAAGAATTGACTCTTGACTTTTAATTCTTAATTTTTAGATTTTAAATTTTAAATTACCATGAGCGTTAATGTACGCATAGAAAATTCTTGGAAAGAAGCACTCGCTGAGGAATTCGACAAACCTTACTTTGAAACGCTTGTGCAATTTCTAAAAACAGAACGCGCGGCAGGGCGCGTTATTTATCCGCCCGGTAGCCTCATTTTTAATGCTTACGAACTCACGCCCTTCAATAAAGTAAAGGTTGTTATTTTGGGACAAGATCCATATCACAATCCGAGCGAAGCAATGGGACTTTCTTTTTCTGTGCCGAAAAACGTGCGCGTTCCGCCGTCACTTCAAAATATTTATAAAGAACTCGTTGATGATACAGGCGTACCACTACCCTCTCACGGCGATTTAACTTCGTGGGCAAATCAAGGTGTTTTTTTGTTAAACGCTATGCTAACCGTTGAACAAAACAAAGCAGCATCGCATCAACAAATTGGTTGGCAATTTTTCACAGATGCCACCATTAAAGCACTTTCAGACAAAAGAGAAAATCTTGTTTTTATGCTTTGGGGAAATTTTGCCAAGCGCAAAGTGGAACTTATCGACGCGAAAAAACATTTAATCTTAGAAGCGGCGCATCCTTCTCCCTTAGCGCGCAATGCGTTTGCAGGTTGCAAACATTTTTCGAAAGCGAATGTTTATTTAAAACAAGAAGGTTTAACACCTATTGATTGGGCAATTGAGTGATGAGTGATAGTATTTTCACCACAAAGGCATAAAGAATCAAAGGTTTCACAAAGAATTTTTATAATCTTTGTGACTTTGTTTCTTTGTAGTGAACCGATTCGCGGCATATTTTACTTTTTACAGACAGAATTGTTTATTTGCATTAACTTTCCCCTTTTTACTTAGATTCTCTTAATTCTTTCTATCAAACCAATTCTCTCTCTCTTTCAAACCTAATAGCAGCTTCGCAGCTAATAGGTTTTATCACATATCACTTATCACCTATCACTTAAAATGAAGGCTATGATTTTCGCTGCGGGTCTTGGAACGCGCATGGCACCTATTTCGAATCACACACCCAAAGCACTTGTTGAAGTGGCTGGCGTACCGTTATTGGAAATCAATATCAGAAGGTTGATAAAACATTTTGATGTCACCGAAATAATAGTGAATGTGCACCATTTTGCAGAGCAGATAATTGACTTCTTAAACAGAAATAATAATTTTGGGATTCGTATCGAAATCTCACATGAAGTCGAAAGACCTTTAGAAACGGGTGGCGGATTGAAACGCGTGGCAGCATTTTTCGATGATGGAGAACCATTTTTTATTTGCAACGCCGATATTTTATGTGAAATAGATTTAAACGCCATGCTTGCGCAGCACATAGAATCGGGTGCTGTTGTAACTTATGCTGTTCAAAACAGAGAAACATCGCGGTATATGTTGCACGACGACAAAATGCGTTTGTGTGGTTGGGCGAATATGAAAACGCGGCAAATTAAAATTAGGCGCGCTAAAAAGAATCTGACTGCGTATTCGTTCAGTTGTTTTCACGTCATGGATCCAAGTTTTTTGCAAACCGCACCTCCTGACGAACATTTCACTATCATTGATTGGTATCTCGACCAGTGCAATATCAATAAAATTGTTGGTTTCTCACACAACGACGATGATTGGCGCGACATTGGTACACCACAAATGATTCCTTTAGCACAAGAATTAGCGAGAAAGCTGTTAAAATAGGAATCAGCGGTCAGGAATCAAGAGTCAATTTAAAAAAACCTGATTCCTGACACCTGAAAAACATTAACACTCTACCATTTCGCAATCTCCAGAAATTATAGATATATTTGTCTTGAAACTACTAAACTATGAAGATTAAACTAATTTTTTTAGTTGCATTGCCCTATATATCAAGTGCTTTGAGCAGTGTTAAAGCCATTAACACAACAATATTGACAAACAATATCATTATGATTGGGACATCTTTAACTCAACAAGGTGATTGGAACACGCTGTTAAATAGAACCGATATAATAAATAAAGGCGTCATTGGATATAGGACAGATCAAATTCTGGGAGTCGTCGATAATGTAATTCATCTTTCGCCCGCACCTAAAATCTGTTTTATTGAAAGTGGCACCAACGATGTTGTTATCGACATACCCATAGATACCATTTTTAAAAATCAGAAAAAAGCGATTGATAGCATAATAGCACATAAAATAACGCTTGTCGTCCAAGCAACCCTCTTGCAAAATAATGACACCGCACACAATAAAGTAATTACCGAAATCAATAACCGATTAAGTGCTTACTGCGCAGCCCAAAATATTGATTTCTTAGATGCAAATTCTGTACTTTCTGCCAATGGTGAACTCAAAAAAGAACTTACAGTTGATGGTACACATTTATATCCTGACGCATACAAACTTTGGGCAGCACTCATTCAAAAAGAATTAACAAAATTAGCTTTGCCTGTTCAATTCAACTCATTTACTATAAAAAGTGATAGTCTTACAAATTTGCTCGAATGGCAAACATTATCAGAAAACAATGCCAGCTATTTCGATATTGAACGCAGCGTTGACGGCATCACTTTCGATAAAATTGGTAAAGTTGCAGCAAACGGAACCAACATCAAAACACAGTATTATTCATTCAAAGATGTTAGACCCTTGAGAGGTTCTAATTATTATCGCCTTAACGCGTTCAGCATCGATAGTAATTCAGTTAACTCTAAAATTATTTCCGTTTTTTTTAGGTATGTGTCCGTTTCTACCATCGAAAGCCTCAAAATTCGGGTGTTTCCGAATCCTTCGAAAGATAAAATCACCATTTTATCTGATGCTAAAATTGATTTTTATATTTCCGATATTCTCGGTCGAAAAGTTATGAATGGCAAACTCATTCCTCCTCAAACTGATTGGGATATTTCAACATTAGAAAAAGGTATTTACTTTTTTTGTATAGGCAATGATTCGCTGAGGTTTATGAAAGATTGAAAGCAATAATTTAAAACGGAGTATTCGAATTAAAGAAAAATTGTAATTATTCATCTGTTTATCAATGGAAACGCGGATTTAGCGGATTTCAACACGGATTTTTGTCTGCGTTTTTATAAATCCGTGAAAAATCTGCGTTGAAATCCGCTAAATCCGCGTTTCCACTGATAAACATTTCAGCTTTAGCTGAATATTTAACGTGAGTTATGAATTAACCAATAAGTTTTTTGTTGCAATGGAAGGCTTTCTCTCCAAAAACGCGTAAGCTGATAACGCAGCAAACATTGAAG
>JAYWBA010000142.1:0-34997 GCA_043781915.1 Saprospiraceae bacterium | reverse complement strand
AGTTTTCTATTTTGGGTTGAAATTATTGTATTTTTGAATCAAAGGTTTTAAAATTTTGGACATATAGCAGCGCTACATTGAGAAAATTTTGGAATTTTAGATTCAAAAAGACTTAATTTCGGACGAAATAGAAAATTTAAACAGCTTCTTAAGTTTGAAAAATAAAAAAATCTGTGTAAAATCCGCTAAATCCGTTAAATCAGCGTTCCCATTGATAAACATTTTAGCTTTAGCTAAATAGATACTTAAAATTTACCATTAACCATTGAACATTAACCCTTAACTTTGCGTTCTAGTAAAAATTTAAAAATAACGATATGTTCTATAATATTCAACAGCAGTCACAATATCCATCAGAATACACGCAACCTATGGTTGAAGAACTAACAGAAGTAGGTTTCGAAAGTGTTCCAGATCCAGCAGAAGTGGAGAAAAAGATTGAAAGCAAAGGCACAACTTTTGTAATAGTCAATTCGGTTTGTGGTTGTGGTGCGCGCAATGCGCGTCCAGGTGCTATTTTGGCAAAAATGCACGGCAATAAATTGCCCGATAATATGATTACCGTTTTTGCAGGTGTCGATATTGCAGCAACCGAAAAAGCGCGCGAATTTTTCGTGCCGTTTCCACCGTCATCACCTTGTATGGCATTGTTTAAAGACGGTCAGTTGGTTTACTTTTTAGAGCGTCGCGATATTTTAGGTTTAGATGCTAATGATATTGCACATAATTTGATTCATAAGTTTAATGAGGTTTGCTAATTTCGGAATGTGGATTTCGGATTACGAAAAAAGCGCGCTCTTTGCAGGGTGCGCTTTTTTGTTTCAGGAATTTGTTTATAAAAACATGTTTGGGTGCAAGTCCGCTTCAAGGATAACTTTAAATACACCCATTGCCTTACAAAATTTCGGGTAAAATCATTGCATAATTCTCATAAATGTACCTACCTTGCCTTCAAAACATAAATTTTTCTTTCTATGAAATTTAGTCCAATCTTATTTTTATTTATCGCAAGCTTTTATATCGGCAATATTTCTGCGCAAAATACAGAGCCTACTGCCGGCAAATACGACCAACATAAAGTATTTACTTCCTTATTTTATCCTTATAATGGCAATGAATTCAGATCGGCGAGTGGCGCGCCGGGACCAAAATACTGGCAGAATCAAGCTGATTACAAACTAAATGTCGTGCTTGACACAGCAAATCATAATATTAGCGGCACGGCAGTAATTACCTACACTAATAACAGCCCAGACCCGCTCGCGTTTTTATGGTTACAAGTAGATCAGAATATTTATCGCGACGACTCGAGAGGCACAGCCGCCAGTCCTGTAACAGGTGGACGCAATGCCATTAAATCGTTCACTAAAGGCAACGAAATAAAAGGTGTTTACGTCATTAAAAACGGAAAAGAAGAAAAAGTTGATTACTTGATTACTGATACCCGAATGCAGATAAAATTGAATGATACACTCAGATCTGGCGCAGGCAAAATCCAAATAAAAATTGACTATAGTTTTGATGTGCCTGAATACGGCACTGACCGCATGGGACGTCAGCACTCAAAGAACGGTTGGATATATGAAATTGCACAATGGTATCCGCGCATGGAAGTATATGATGACGTTTCGGGTTGGAACGTGATTCCATATAATGGTGCTGGCGAGTTTTATCTTGAATACGGCAACATAGATTATACTATTACAGCCCCGTCAAATATAGTGATTGTTGGTTCTGGTGAGTTATTAAACCCAACTGAAGTTTTAACACCAAAAATAATCAACCGTTTAACTGCTGCTAAAAACAGTGATAAAACAGTATTGATTGTAGATTCAGTTGATTTATCTCAAAAAGATTTCTATCCGCAAAAAGCAAGTCTTAGCTGGCATTTTGCTTGTAAAAACACGCGTGATGTTGCTTGGGGTGCATCAAAAGCATTTTTATGGGATGCTGCAAGAATCAATCTGTCCAGTGGCAAAAAAGCACTCGCTCAATCTGTTTATCCAATAGAAAGCAACGGCGTAAAAGCTTGGGGACGATCTACAGAATATGTAAAGGCAGCCATCGAATTGTATTCCAAAGAATGGTTTGAATTTACTTATCCTGTTGCCACCAATGTTGCCGGCATTGTGGGAGGTATGGAATATCCAGGTATAGTTTTTTGTTCGTCGCGCAGCGAAGGTGGCGGATTATGGGGTGTTACAAATCATGAGTTTGGACATAACTGGTTTCCGATGATTGTAGGATCGAACGAACGCAAATTCGCTTGGATGGATGAGGGCTTCAACACTTTCATCAATAGCGTAGATACCAAAGAATTTAACAAAGGAGAATATTTTGAACCTGCCGACGCGCAAAAAGAAGCACCAAATTTGTTCGACGCGAGTGCAGACGCGATAATGAATATACCTGATGTTATTCAGGCTGATAATTTGGGTAATGCTGCTTATAGTAAACCGGCTATGGGTTTAACCATCTTGAGAGAACAAATTTTAGGTGAAAAACGGTTTGACTATGCTTTTCAAACCTATATTAAACGTTGGGCTTTTAAACATCCAACGCCGTTCGATTTTTTCCATACTATGGAAAATGCAGCTGGAGAAGATTTGGGTTGGTTTTGGCACGAATGGTTTTTCACTACTTGGAAACTCGACCAAAGTGTAAAAGACATTAGCTATGTTAAGGATGATCCTTCAAAAGGCGCATTAATCACCATTGAAAATCAGGGTGAGATGGCTTTGCCTGTAACCGTTGAAGTAAAAGAAGAAAATGGCGCTATCAGTAGAAAAAAAATGCCCGCAGAAATTTGGGAACGCGGTGGAACATGGACTTTTGAAATGAAGACTGCGTCAAAAATTGAATACGCTATTCTCGATCCTGATCATAAATTACCTGACGTTAATCCTGAGAATAATTCACTCATCGGGGCTACTATGCCCAAAGGTATTACAGTTAACGCGGTTATAAAATCTTATTTTGATGCCATAGGTGGTGAAGATCGCGTAAAAAGCATCAAAGATTTAACAATCGCATCCGAGGGGACTATTCAAGGCACAACTTTTAATCGCGTAAATAAATATAAAACGCCTGAAAAGTTTTTACAGAATCTAATCGTACCCTCTTTTAACAATGCTGTTTTTTCGCATATTGTTATCGATGGTGACAGTGCATTATTAGAGCAACAAGGAAGACCTTTAAAACTCAGTGGCAATACAGAGAAGCAGGCTGTTCTTTCAAGATACAAACTTTTCCCTGAGCTTGATTTTAACAAAGATGGTTATTCAGCTAAATTACATGATTCGCTAAAATTGGTTAGTGGGCAATTGGCTTATCACGTTACTGTAACAGGACCCGGAGGTGGATCGGTAAATTATTTTTACGATATGAAAACAGGCTTAAAACTCAAACAATTTGCCGATTTTCCAAACAGTACTAGAATGGAATTCAGCGATTATCAAACTATAGATAGTGGGATAAAAATTCCGTTTACAGAACTGAACAGCGTTTTCGGCTATCCTGTTACATTTAAAATTTCTTCTGCAACTGTAAATTCCGGATTGACGAACGAGAGTTTTAAGTAAGAAACAGTAATTGAATATTTCAAAATTGTATAACAAACTCAACCCACTTGCATAAAATGTTCGGACTTAAAGACATTGACATCGTTGAAATCAAAGAAGTTTAGGAGATCATATTTATCGCATTGGACAGATTTTTTTTGTTTCTGAACCACGATTTTAGGATTTTTGTCTGAACCACGATTTATTAGATTTAATTGATTAGCACATTATTATCGTTCTGGTCTGTTAGTTAATCCATTAAATCCAATAAATCGTGGTTCAGACAAAAAATTACACCACCGTATTGCGTAAAACACCAATGCCTTCAATTTCTAATTCAACCACATCGCCAGGTTCAAGCGGTCTGTGAACAGAAAAATTATTTTCAATTAGGCTACCCCAACCCACAGTACCAGAACCCAAAATATCGCCAGGCATTAAGGTTACATCGTTTTCCGAAGCACGTTCAATCATTTGTCCAAAAGTGTAATAGACAGTATTATAGTTGCCATCGCAAATTAATTCACCATTAATTTTTGATGTCATTCTAACGTTTAAGCGCGTATCGGGCTGCATATATTGCTGCATTTCGTCGGCAGTGACTATGCACGGACCAATAGCATTGGCAAAATCTTTCCCTTTGTGCGGTCCGAGTGGAATTTTCATTTCGCGCGCTTGTATAGCGCGTGCAGTCCAATCGTTAAAAACGGTGTATCCAAAAATATAGGGCTGCGCGTCTGCGGCTTTGATGTTTTTACCTTTTTTGCCGATTATCATTCCCATTTCGAGTTCGATATCTAAACGTGTTTCTGCTTTAGGTTTAATAATATTATCCTCTGGTCCGAAAATAGCGTGGTGATTGGTAAAATAAAAAATGGGCATTTCGTACCATTCTTGTCCAACACTATGACCAAAACTTTTCGAAGCATTGAGCATGTGTTGTTCAAAACCGATATAATCTCTAAAACTTCTTGGGTTCGGCAACGGTGCTAACAGCGTCACATCAGCCAAAGAATAATGTGCTGCGATGCTCTCTAAATTACCTTCTTTAATAATTTTGAAATACTTTTCGTGATTATCAATGAAAGCAAGCATGCTTGTAGGTAGGCGTTCATCGGCGAGTTTCATGTCTATTACGCCGTCTGTGTTGTTCAACCAACCTGTGCGCTTTTGTCCTTTTTTATTTTTGAACGTAATGAGTTTCATACAAAGTAAAATTTGTCTTTAAATAATTTCAAAATTCTAAAATTATTTTTTGTTTTTGATTAACTTAATTGTGACTGAATTTTACACATTTGAATGTGTAAAATTCAGTCACAATTAGGCTGTGTAAAATTAAAAATTAAAAAATTTATTTTAGTTGCAACAGATTTAAATCTGTGGCTACTATATTCCTGTTTACTACGGATTTCATCCGAGGCTGCAATTAGGGTCGTCCTACTGACTTTTTGCCTTTTGCTTTTTGCCCTTTATCTCAATGGTCTCCCCCCATCAACAGGAATAATTGAACCCGTTGTAAAAGTTAATTGCGTTGCCAAAGCGTAAACTGTATTCGCTACATCTTCAGGTGAAGCCAATCTTCCGAGCGGCGTTAAATCCTCTTGCATTTTTATGTAAGATGGATCGAACGTTTTGGCGTATTCACCCAAAACCCAACCTGGCGAAACCGAAACGACGCGAATTTTTGGCGCTAAAGCGCGCGCTAACGAACGCGTGATGTTATCAACGGCAGCTTTCGACGCACAATATGCCACATTGCTACCGATACCCGTTATGGCAGCTACCGAAGAAATATTTACCACAAGCGATGCTTCGTCTTTAGAAGCTGCTTCTAATAAATCTTTGAAGGAGCGAATCATGGCAAAAGTACCGCGCACGTTGGTTTGCATAATTTTATCAATCCATTCGTCTGTCAAACCCTCTAAATTGTTATGCGCAACGGGCGTTGTAATGCCCGCGTTATTAACTAAAATATCGAGTTTGCCATATTGCGTTGCAACAAACTCAGACAACGTTTTTATTTTATCCGCATCCGTTGTTGGTGCATGAAAAATAGCATGACCTTTACCTTTCAATTCTTTTTTTAAACTCTCGGCTTTTTCTGCATTCGAATTGTACGTAATAATAACACGCGCGCCTTCATCCGCAAATTTTTTGCAAATTGCCGAACCAATTCCACCTGCACCACCTGTTACGAGAATTACTTTATTTTTGACCAAGATTCAACAGATTAAAGGATTTTCACGATTTGACCATGATTATTTTGACCACGATTAGACAGATTAAGGGATTTATAGGATTAGAAATCGTGAAAATCATCAAATCTGTCTAATCGTGGTCAAAATAATCGTGGTCAAATTTTTAGGCGTCTCACTCTTATATCCGCTTGTTCTTTATGCCCTGCAAAATGTTCTAATTCACACAAGCGCGAACAATATTCACCAATTAAAACGCTCGCTTCATCTGTCAAAATGCGTTGGTAAGAGTGTGTTTTTATAAATTTACCAACCCATAAACCACCTGTATAACGACCTGCGCGTTTTGTGGGTAGCGTATGATTTGTACCAATGACTTTATCGCCATAACTCACATTAGTGCGCGCACCCAAAAACAGCGCGCCGTAATTCGTCATATTTTTGAAGAAATAATCGTCGTCTTTAGTCATCACTTGAACGTGTTCGCTGCAAATGCGCTCTGCTTCTTGTAACATTTCTTCTTTTGTGTCGCAAAGAATTATTTCGCCATAATCTTTCCACGATATGCTGGCAATATCGCGTGTAGGTAAGCGTTCCAAAACATTTTCGATTTGTTTTGGCAATTCCATCGCCATTTTTTTGCTCGATGTGATACACACAGCAGGTGACGTTGGTCCGTGTTCTGCTTGACCCAATAAATCTACGGCGACTAATTCTGCATCGACGGTATCGTCGCAAATAACCATTGTTTCTGTCGGTCCAGCCAATAAATCTATACCAACGCGACCAAACAATTGGCGTTTCGCTTCTGCTACATACGCATTACCAGGTCCGACGAGCATATCAACTGAAGTAACAGGATCGTTATCTTTATCAGCCGGTGCACCAAGTGACATCAACGCGACGGCTTGAATGCCACCTAAAACATAAATTTCATCTGCACCTGCTAATGCTTGCGCTGCGACAATGGCTGCGGCAGGTTTTCCTTCGTATGGCGGTGCGCAAGCGATAACATGTTTAACACCAGCGACTTTTGCCGTTAAAATCCCCATGTGTGCTGAAGCCAGCAGCGGATATTTTCCGCCAGGAACATAGGCACCCACGCGATTAATAGGAATATTTTTATGTCCGAGAATGACACCTGGTAAAGTTTCGACTTCTACATCGCGCAAACCCAACATCTGGATTTGTGCAAAGCGCCGAATTTGCGTTTGTGCAAATTTAATATCTTCAATATCTTGCGCCGTAAGGCTATCAATACACGCTTGAATTTCAGCCGCCGTTAGTTTAAATGTTTTTGGATTCCATTTGTCAAATTTTTGGCTGTAATCGCGAATAGCATCCCAGCCACGCGTTTCAATATCAGCCAAAATAGTTTCAACCGTTTTAGCTACTTGTGCGTCTAAATCGCGTTTTTCTTCGGCAGGTTTGCCCGATTTGATGTATTTTATCATTGTTTAGTGATAGTTGATAGTTGATAGTTGATAGTTGTTAGTTGTCAGTTGTCAGTCGTAGATTGTATCACAGACCGTCAACTAACAACTAACAACTGTCAACTAATTAGTGCCTAATTTTTTTGCCAGCCAATCAAACATATTAAAAGCGCGTGTAAAATCATCTATTTGGCAATGCGCAGAACCAGAACTTGCGGCAGGAACTATTTCCATAACGTGTTCGCAGGTTAAAGCGGCATTGAGTTTATAAGCGTTTTCGACAAAATTTTGTCTGTCGTCTTCGCCGTGCAAAATGTAGGTCGGCATGGATATTTTATCAGCCACACCTTCTAAAGTGAATTTTTTCAGGCGTTCGCGCGCATCGGTCATATTTTCTGCACCCACAATGTGTTGTACAATTTCTGCTAACGGATGGTCGTCGGGACGATTTTTCCAAATATCGTAATAACTCCAAACAGCGCCCCAAATAAGACACACTTTAAATCTTTTCTCAAACGCTGCTGCACGAGCAGCCATATAACCACCCATACTAACAGCCATTATTCCGATGCGATTTATGTCAATGACATTGTTCAAATTCGCAACAGCCCAATCGTAAGCCACTGTTGCAGGCACATCGTAATCGTAGCGCGTATGAACATGATTGATGCGCAAAGACGCACCTTGACCAGGTCCATCGAGTACTAAAAGCGAAATACCACGTTCATTCAAAAGTTGACAAGGTCCGAAATACATTTCTTCGGCTAAGCTATCTAAACCACCAAACATTATCATAACAGGTGGCTTCTTTTTACCAGGTGCTTTGAATAAATAACCTGGCATGAAACTCCCTTCGAATGGCACTTGAACGCGTTTTGGTTTATTGTCTAAAAGTTTAATGCCTTGATTAAACGATTTGACCGCGTGTTTATAAGCGGGTAATTTTCTTTTATCTTTTAAATTGAGGAAGAACTCGGAAGTGCGTATATAATTAAATGCGCGTAAATATGCACGACGTGCAGTTACTTTATTACCCGCTTTAAAAGCAGTCTCAGCTTCGTCATAAACGCGCGCACCCACTTTCGCCCACGCTTTGTGAAAACTCTCTCTATCGCCAGGCGTAATTTCTGACGCTGCTTCTAAACATTCAGCAAATTCGCCGCCACCGTAATGCGATTGCGTTAAAGCGCGATTGAGTTGATAGGAAGGCATATACTGCCCCGGAAAAAAATGCCACATAACTTGAAAAAATGAAGGAATGAAAGAATGAAAGAATGAAAGAATGAAAGAATGAATGAAGGAGTTGAGAATTTTTCATTCTTTCATTCCTTCGTTCTTTAATTCCTTCATTTATGAGACCCGTGTTCTTTTTTCATAGCGCCATCCGCACTTGCCCACGGATTCGTATTTCCCCAAGCGTCGTTTGGATTATCTTTTAAATAATGAATATCTGGACCGTGGTCAGGAGCAAAAATGAGGCGTGCCGCGGCATAAAACTCAAAACGATTTCCACCCGGTTCGTCCACATAAATGAAAAATCCTTCGTCTGCTTTATGGCGCGTTGGTCCACCCATCGCTAATTTATAACCGTTTTCAATCACCCAATCGCAAGCCAATAAAACTTCTTCTCGACTATCGAAATTAAATGCAACATGATTTAAAATCGCTTCGCCAGGTTGTAAATGTGGGTCGGTGAAAATAGCAATATCGTGGGAGAGATTACCAATCGTGAATAACCCACCTACAGGCGGAATATGATCGGCAATGCGCACTTCGTCTGGATTTTTCAAACCTAGACCTAACCAGAATACTTTTTCTGCTGGATAGTTGGAAGTATTGTACGTGATGTGGTCGAACCTGCGTGGGCAAATACCGCGTCTGCGATTGCTCGCGTAGCGGTCGGCAAAAACACTCGCTGCTTTCGTGCCCGATTCTTTTAACCAAACCACATCCCAAAATACTTCGTGGATGTGTCCATCTGGCGATTTGAAACGATATGCTTTGCCATGACCTTGATCGCCTTCTACCCAACCAATACCAGCACCAATCTTTTCAAGATAATTGACAATGTCAACTAATGCCTCATCGCTATCTGCGCGCCAGCCTAAATGCCCCATGCCGGGTTTTTCGTTTTGTGTTAATTTAAGTGTATGATGAAAATAATCACCCCAAGCGCGCATATACACTGAGTTTTTCTCGCGTCCTGTTTCATCAAGCCCAACAATCTCTGTGAAAAATTTGACGGAAGCATCGAGGTCGGTTGTCAAAACTTCAATATGCGCTAATTGCGATAAATAATGCGGATTACGTGCCATTTATTTTTAACTGTAGTAATTTTTAGGAAAAATGAAATTTAATTTTGAGCAAAGGTAGATTATAAAGATTTAATGCAATATTCATAATACGTTAAAATATATGCAGAATCAATCTAATTGAGTTGTTCGCTTTCAGTTAAGAGTATTAAGACTTCTTTTTACCAGATTATTGATTCAGAATTTTATTCAAAATACTCAATACCTCGTTTAAATCGTATCCCTTGCTATGTAAGTAGGCGACAGATTTTTCAAAACGCTGCTGTACGCCTTCTAATTTTTCATATTTAGTTTGAGCAAGTTTAAAAAGGGTGTCTGCATATTCGTTATTTTCATCGAGGGCATCTAATGCAGAATCAATTAATTGTGATGGAAGGCGGTGTTTAAATTGCAATTCGTTGGCGATGCGCAATTTTCCCCAATTTTTAAGTCGGTGTTTACCTCGTGCAAAACTTATAGCAAAACGTTCTTCATCTAAATAATTAAGTGTTTTAAGTTCAGCAATAACAGATTTTGCAACGTCAGATGTTGCATCTAAATCTTTGAGTTTTTGTTGCACTTCATTAGTGCTGCGCTCTTGGTAAGCGCAGAAACTCGCTAATTTTAGAAGTAGCTCTTTTTCGGAATATTCTTTTTGGTTTAACTTCATACTTCAAAATACAAAGGATAATGGTTACTGCATTTCGGATTAAATGCTGCTTTACAATTCGGGCATACAGAATCGCAAACTAAATACGCATGAATTGTCATTTCGTGTTTACAAACGCCGCATAAAATGGCAAAGTTATTAAATTCTTCTTTTTTCCAAATCTCAGGTGCATGCAATTCGGTTTCTTCATGGCACGAAAAACAAGGATAGTGAGTATTGCAGCATTTAAACTTAATAGCAATCACATCTAAATTAGAATGATAATGGATGCAACGCGTTTGGTTGTCAATTGTATTTCCTTTAACCATATTATAGTTTTGCGCAATGAGCAATGGGTTTTTCTCATTTGTTTGAAGAGGGCTCAAAGCTCTTTGCTCAAGGCTCATTGCTCATTGCTTTATAAACGTTTTATAACCCGATACAATTTGAACCAAATAAATGCCTGACACAGATTCCGTTCGACTGCAAAACTAAGTTTTTATTTGAAATATTGTTCACTTTTAAAGTTTTGTGCGATGCTTTACAAGAATAAATACCTGTTTGAATAGGGGTTAAATTTGCACGAAGCAGTGGGTACTAAAAATTTACCTTTCAAATACCAATCAAAACTTTGAACATTATCAGTTTCACCTATTGCTACCGATAAAGCGCCTTTATCAAAGTTCAAATTAATTTTTGCTTGCGGTGCGTATTTTAAACTGGGAATATTGAGCCATAATTATACTAAGATTAAACAGATTAACTGATTTGCTTGATTTTTTTCAGACAAATGAGTTAATCTGTTTAATCTTAGTATAATTAGCGTTATTTTTGCTTTAAAATTATTTTTTATGACTTCAAGTGCTGCAACGCCACAAGAATATATTGATAGTTTACCCGAAGACAGAAAAATTTTTGTCAGTGCTATTCGAGATGTATTACTCCAAAATTTACCTGAAGGATTTAAAGAAATTATGAGTTATGGTATGTTGGGTTATGTTGTGCCTCACTCTATTTATCCGAAAGGTTATCATGTCAATCCGAAATTACCATTGGGATTTATTAATTTAGCCTCACAGAAAAATAATGTTACTTTGCATCACATGGGGATGTATCAAGGCAAACTATTAGAATGGTTTAAAGGAAATTGGGCTTTGCATTCAAAGAGAAAATTAGACATGGGTAAATGCTGTATTCATTTTAAAAAATTGGAAGATGTGCCGCTCGACCTCATTGCTGAATTGGCTACAAAAATGACACCGCAACAGTGGATTGAATATTATGAGAATGCGTTTAATAGGCAAAAATAAATTTTAGCGAAAATTCGCAAATTTTATTATAGCATTGTACTTTTGCACAAAACTCTCTGACTAAAATTACGTTTTAGAAAAATAAAAAGATAGTTCACCCAGTTTTATGAAAATATTAGTTTGTATAAGCCGCACACCCGATACGACGGCAAAAATTTCATTTGCTAACGACAGCACAACTTTCCAAGGCGATGGTGTAACATTTATCATGAATCCGTTCGATGAATGGTATGCTTTAGTACGCGCAGTCGAATTGGCAAAAGCAACATCAGGAACAGTTACACTTATTACTGTGGGTGGTGTTGAAACCGAACCTATTTTACGAAAAGGTTTTTCTTTAGAAGCTAACGATGGTATTCGCATTGATGCACAACCTTTAAGTGCGCAGTTTACTGCATTTCAAATTGCAGAGCAAGCCATTGCAGGTAATTACGATATTGTTTTCACTGGTAAAGAAACTATTGATCACAACGGAGCTGAAGTAGGTGCCATGATTGCTGAGTATATGAATTTACCATTCATATCATTTGCTTCTAAATTAGAAATGGCTGGTAATACTGCTACAATCAATAGAGATATCGAAGGCGGTTATGAAGTTATCGAAGTGCAAACACCGTTTGTCATCAGTGCTGCTAAAGGCATGGCGGAACAAAAAATTCCGACAATGCCAAATATTGTTAAATCTAAATCAAAACCAATTGTTGTTGTAGCACCAAAAGCTGTTATTGATACAATGCACGTTGTAAAATTTGAATTGCCAACTGCTAAAGCTGGTATCAAATACGTATCAGCGGATAATATGGACGAACTTGTGCGTTTATTGCACGAAGAAGCTAAAGTCATTTAGTTGATAGTTGTTGGTTGATAGTTGTTAGTTTACAACTGAACCAACAACTACCAACCTGAACTATCAACTATCAACTAATAATATATGGCAGTTTTAGTTTTTGCCGAAAGTGCAAAAGGTCATTTTAAAAAAGCCGCTTTTGAAGCCGTAACCTACGGAAAAAAAGTAGCCGATATGCTTGCAACAGAATGTGTTGCTTTAACAATAGGCAGCACAGAAAACGCCGAAGTTTTAGGTGAATACGGTGCAGCTAAAATTTACAACATTCCGAGTCATAACGATTTCGATTCGCAGGTTTATACTTTGGGAATTATTTCAATCGCCAATTTAGTAAACGCGGATGTTGTTGTATTGAGCCATACTGCTAACGGAAAATCTTTAGCAGGTAGAGTAGCCGTGCGTTTAAACGCTGCATTGGTTTCTGGCGCAAATAGTTTGCCGACCAACAACGGAAGTTTTAATGTCAAAAAATCGGTGTACTCAGGTAAAGCGATTGTAGAATATGCTTTGACTTCACCTAAAAAAGTTATTTCAGTGATGGGCAATGCGATTGCACCTGAAAAAACGGGTAGCGCAGTGGCAGTTCAACCCATTAATATCGAATTACCCGCAGCAAAAACGGTTGTAAAATCGGTGAATACAGTGCAAGGTGTTGTGCCTTTGCCCGAAGCTGAATTAGTTGTATCGGCAGGTCGCGGAATGAAAGGTCCAGAAAATTGGGGAATTGTCGAAGATTTAGCGAAGGCTCTACATGCCACTACCGCCTGCAGTCGCCCTGTTGCCGATTCACATTGGCGCCCTCACCACGAACACGTGGGTCAAACTGGTGTTGCAATTCGCCCAAATTTATATATTGCTATTGGCATCAGTGGTGCTATTCAACATTTAGCGGGTGTGAATAACAGTAAAGTCATTGTAGTAATTAATAACGACCCAGAAGCACCATTTTTCAAAGCTGCCGATTATGGCGTGGTTGGAAATTTATTCGAGGTTGTTCCGAAGTTGACTGAAGCGGTGAAGAAATTGAAATCTGCATAAAATTATTAAACCTCGTAGGTTTTTAAAACCTACGAGGTTTTAACTTTAAGCCAAAGCTTCTTCTGAAACCTTTTCTAATTTAGAATACTGATTATTCACAATAATCACACCCAATAAAACAACCAATAAATTAGCGCCAATAAATAAATCGAGTTGCTCACCACCTAGCCAAAAACCTAATATAGCGGCGACAATGGTATTAATATATACATGAATGGTGACACGAGCAGGTTGCCAATACTGAATGAGATACACAAAACACAGGTAAGCAAGCAGGCTTCCAATTAAAATTAGATACAACACCCACAACCAAGTCTTGATATTTACTTCTGCAAATTGAACGCGCGGTTCAAAAATAAAGCTAATGATAAAATTTAAAATAGCTGCTGGAATCATTTGAGCAGCAACTTTTATAAAAACATGCTCTTTTACAGGGAATTGTTTTATGTAAATAGAACCCGCCGCCCAAAATATATTGGCTAAACCCACCAACATAAAGCCTCTCCAGAAATGAATATCTACATTGCCAGAACTCTGACTTCTCGAAATATAAAAAACACCCACAAAACTGAGCAATAAACCAATAATTATGAGTGGCGTAACTTTAAATCCTTTAAAAATTAAAACGGAAATAATTGTCACGTAAATCGGTGCTAAAGCGCCCATAATACCAGCAAAACTGCTCGGCACGTAGTGTATGCCACACGCCATAAGTGCATTACTACCAGTAATAATTATCAGCCCTGCGATAGCAGAGTGTCGCAAATTGTACAATGGAGGAATTTTTTTGTTCATCGAAAGGTAAATAATCAGAAAAATTATGCCTGCCGATATATAGCGCAATCCTGAGAGAAAAAAAGGTGGGAAATAAGTAAGACATACTTTTACACCAAAATAGGTTGTTCCCCAAATAATACAAATAGCTGCAAAGCTCAGCCAGATAGTTACTGATTTCATGAAATAAAAGTTTGTGCCCTTTTTTAAGGGCTTGCGGGTGATGTTTTAGAGAGACTTGTTTTTGGTGATTACGACACTTAATTTATGCACAAAAAAGGTCAGAAAGAGGAATTTCTCGCTGACCTACATCAATTTACTGAAATAACTTAGAAGGCTTATAGTATTTTTGTTTTTATGTGAAATTTAAAACAAAACTAATTTTCTGAAACAACTAATTTTCCCGTTGCGCGTGGCGCATCTGTATCGTCCGAAATGCTGTAGGCGTACAAACCGCTTGTGATATTATACAACGGCAAATGGTATTGAATATCGCCTGTGCCTTCAATTTTATGTGTGGCTATCAAAGCACCATAGATATTATATAAGCGTAAATTCCAAGTGCCCGAAGTCGATTTTAAAAAACTAAATACCGTATTATTGGCAGAAACGCTTGTTGGGTTGGGTGAAACTTGTACGTTAACAAATGCTGTAATATCGTTAGTTGGAGTAGTGATTGCGCGTGAAATAGTAAGCGTATTAAAATAAATAGCATCTCCTGTGTTTTGTCCATCCCCATTTGCCACATTTACACAGGCATAAAAGGTTGCATCATTGCCAGTGCTTGGTGCTTTCCAACTGAATTGCCACGATTTATCAGCACCTCTCGATCCTGCTAAAGTATGTTCAATATAAGCTGCCCCACCTCCGGCGAATTGAGTTTCAGTCGTATTCAATAAACCCAATGTTCCAACTTTAGCACCTGTTTTATCTTGGCAAGCTGCCTCAAATCCAAAAACATTGTGCCCTGCACCTTGAGGAGTTATTGTCACAGTGTAGGTTGAATCTTTTATAAATCCCTTTGGCGGCACGTTGGTAGTAATCCAACTGGGTGAAATGTTAGTTAATGACGCGTCGTTGTGGCAACCAATATCTTTACAAGTTGCGCCATCGCCGGGTGAGCCTGTTCTACCTGCTGGTGGACCTCCAGCGTAATTCTGAAATAAAACTAAAACTGAAACACAAAAGAATAAAGTGTAAACAGGTTTCATAAAATGAAGTTTTAAAGTTTTTGGTAAATGATGAGTGTGATGTTAAACTAACACTCACTCCTATTTACACATCAATCTTTAAAATCGTGGGTTTACTTTAAAATAAAAATTTCGGTACAAAGTTCGTTTCTGAATCTATCATACACTTTAGCGTAATAATTTCCATGTTCGAGTTTATTCATCTAAACCCGAAAAAAAATCAAGGAGAATTTTTAGCATCATTAGGTATGATGCAAGAAGTGTGAATTGTTGTGTGTGGGAATAAAATAAAGATAAAAAGGGTTCGTTTTTCGAACCCTTTTTGTTTTTATTGAAAGAATTACGTTGCAAACTTCGAATAATCCGATATACTCAATTCGGATGTACGCCCGATATACTCAACGTAATTGCCAATCATTGAGTCGCTGAGGTTTGAATCTTTAATAACGGTTTCTTCGCCGATAACGCTGTTGTCTATAACACTGTGTTCAATAGTTGTGTTTTTTCCTATCGAAACATACGGTCCGACAACGGAATCAATGATAGTGACGTTCTCACCTACAAAACAAGGTTGAATGATAACAGATGAGCGCATTTTCGCTGTCGCAGCAATCATCGCTTCATTTTTCTTGATGTCGAGCATGCGTTTATTGGCATGCACTACGGCTTCTTTGTTACCACAATCAATCCATTCATCAATTTGCGCTGTGCGGAAACGCGTACCTTTATCTTTCATGTTTTCTAAAACACTCGTGAGTTGGTATTCGCCGCGCAGTTTTATGTCGTTGGCAATGAGGTATTCAATTTCTGAACGCAAATAAGCACCATCATTAAAATAGTAAATGCCAACAATCGCCAAGTTTGAAACGAATGTTTGGGGCTTTTCTACAAACTGCGTGATATAGTTTTCTTGATCGATTTTAACAACACCAAATGCAGCCGGATTTTCCACTTTTTGTGTCCAGATAATACCGTCTTCTTTTCTATTAAATTTAAAATTGGCTCTGAAAAGTGTATCGGCAAAAGCGACAATAGTATTGCCTTCCAAACTTGGTGCCGCACAACCAATAGCGTGAGCAATACCCAAAGGCTGATCTTGTTTATAAATGGCTGATGTTGCACCAATAGATGCTGCAATATTGTGGAGTTGTTGCTCTACCTCGCTGCCAAAATCGCCAATAATGAAAGCAACTTCTGTGATTTCTCCGTTGAAAGATTGCGCAAAATCTTCCACCAATCGTTGAACAATCGGTTTTCCCGCCACACTGATCAGGGGTTTCGGAATTGTTAACGTGTGAGGTCTCAGGCGCGATCCTTTTCCCGCCATAGGAATTATAACTCTCATATTTTTGTGTATAGGTTTCTTAATTAGGGAATAAGTAATAGGTGATAAGGAATAGTTTTATCACTTATCACTTATCACTTATCACTTATCACTTATCACTTATTTAGTGCCAGTACTTCCAAATCCTCCTGCGCCGCGATCCGTCGTATTTAATACCTTAACTTCGTTCCAAACTGCTTGCTCAACACGTGAAATCACCATTTGTGCAATGCGTTCGCCGTGTTCGATGGTTTGCGGTTCATTCGAAAGATTTACCAGAATAACGCGCAACTCACCGCGATAATCGCTATCAATGGTACCAGGTGAATTTAAACACGTTAATCCGCGTTTCAATGCTAATCCACTGCGCGGACGCACTTGCGCTTCAAAACCTAAAGGTAATTCAATTGATACACCTGTTGAAATAAAAGCGCGCTCTAAAGGTTGCAAAGTTACGGGTGCTTCTAATACCGCTTTTAAATCCATACCAGCCGAACCCATTGTTTGGTACGAAGGTAATTCGAAGGGCGAAGTATTGACAATTTTAATTTCTATCAAAACAAAAAAGTTAGCGTATTGAGTTAAAATTTGTTTAAAATTCTCATGCAAAAAACGCGCCTAAGTAAATTAGTGCTAAATTGCGATTAAATTATTAATAACACAAAGAAAAGACGCTTTCATAAATTTATTAAATAAAAATGGGTCGAAAATTGCAATCAAGATTAATTATTAATAAAGTGCTCGACTTTTGCAATTTCTTTAAACGAAATTCTATTTATTTACGTTAATATAATAGTAGCCGTTAGATTGTAAAGCCGCAATGCATTGCGGCTCTACAATTTTCAAACGGACAATTACACTTTTACCCTGTTACGAACAATGTATTTTTTCATTCTTAAACTCTGGAGGCGCATGAAACTGCGGAATGCTTTTTTGATTACAGTGGTTGCAGCAGTTGCTACAATCGCCGCTTTTTGCCCAAAACCTATACCTGCATCTGAAAAGGATGCGGTGGTTATGAAGAAGCTAATGGAAATAATAAACCAACTGCATTTTCAACCACAAACCATTAATGACGAGTTTTCGCAAAAAGTGTATAAACTTTATCTCGACCGTTTAGACGCGGGCAGACGTTTTTTAAATAAAACGGATGTAGATAAACTAACCGCTTATAACGATAAAATTGACGACCAAGTTAAAGCGCAAGACTTTACTTTCTTCGATTTATCGTACAATTTACTCAACGATGGCATTGCCAAAGCGGAGACTTATTGTACCGATGCGTTTACAAAACCGTTCGATTTTAGCGCCAACGATAAATTTGACCTCGATGGCGATAAAAAACCTTACGCTAAAGATGATGCAGCGCTCAAAGAAACGTGGTACAAAATTATAAAGCACGATGTTTTAACACGCCTTGTTGGCAAGTTAGAGGACAAAGAGAAAGGCAAAGAAGACGTTAAAAGCAAGACGGAAGAAGAACTTAAAGCGCAAGCGATTAAAGAATCTTCAAAAACTTACGCTGATTATTTCAAGCGTTTGAAAAAAGTAAAACGCAACACACGTTTAAGCACGTATTTGAACTCTATCATAAACGTTTACGATCCGCACTCTGAATATTTTGAGCCAATTGAGAAACAGGCATTCGATTTAAGAATGTCGGGACGTTTAATTGGTATTGGTGCGCGTTTGCAAACCGATATTGAAACGGATTTCACAAAGGTCAGTGATATTGTTATCGGCGGTCCGGCTTGGAAAGAAGGAACATTGAAAGAAGGTGACTTAGTAATGAAAGTCGCGCAAGGCGATAAATTACCTGTCGATGTTTCGGGTATGAATTTGGACGAAGTAGTGTCAATGATTCGCGGTGAATTGGGTAAAGAAGTTCGATTGACAGTGAAATCGAAAGCGGACGGAAAAGTAAAAGTTATCCCAATTATTCGCGAAGAAATTATTATCGACGATGGTTATGCACGTTCGCTTATTTTACAAGCAAACGAAAATAGCGATAAAATTGGTTATATTAAGTTGCCGCAATTTTATGCCGATTTTGAAAAAGAAGACGGTCATCAATGCGCTGAAGATGTTGAAGCCGAGTTGACAAAACTCAAACAGTCGGGTGTAAAAGGTATCATTCTCGATTTGCGCAACAATGGCGGTGGTTCATTACGCGATGTTGTAAAAATGGCTGGATACTTTATCGAAGAAGGTCCGATTGTACAGGTTAAAAACCGGTACGAAAAACCAGACATCATGAGTGATAACGACAATACTGTTCAATACAGTGGTCCGTTTATTATTATGCAAAATGAGTTTTCTGCCTCTGCATCTGAAATTATGTCTGCTGCTTTGCAAGATTACGGTCGCGCAATCATTGTCGGCACTAACTCTTATGGAAAAGGTTCAGTACAGCGTTTCTTCGATCTCGATCGCGCGCTTTCAGGAAATGATAATTTAAAACCGTTGGGTTCACTCAAAGTGACGATTCAAAAATTCTTCCGCGTCAATGGTGGTTCAACACAATTAAAAGGCGTTGCTCCCGATATTACGATTCCCGACGATTATATGTTTGTACCCGTTGGTGAAAAAGACAGCGAACATCCGATGGCTTGGACTCAAATTAGTCCTGTTAAATACACACAAAACGTAGGTGATATTTCGAAAGTATTGCCAAAAATTGTGGCTAACAGCAAGCAACGCATAGAAACTAATCCAACGTTTAAAGCTATTACTGAAAATGCGCAACGCATAAAAGCACAACGCGACCTCAGTGAAGTGAGTTTAAATTTAACGGATTATCGCGCTTTCGAGAAAAAACAAAAAGATATTTCCGATAAGTACGATAAAGCACGTGAAGGTTATTTTCAAGTGACTGAATTGTCTGATACACATGTTGCACCTAAGGTAAAAGTTGTTTCCGGAAATTCCCACACAGGTGTAGTGCCTTTATTCGCATCTAACATTACTGAAGATATGAATAAACTCAGTGCTACAAACGATTCTACTAAATTAATTCGCAACAAAGCATGGTTGAAAGATGTCAAACGCGATATTCAACTCAGCGAAACAATGAATATTATGCGCGATTTAATTCAGTCAGGTTCGTTTAAAACAGCGCAGGTAGAGATTAATAAGAACTGATAAGTGTTTTCTTTTAGAATAAAAAAAACGCGGCGTAGCATGAGTTGTTACGTCGCGTTTGTTATTGCAAATATTGATAGCCAAATTAGTTTTATGCTCGATCAATATTTTCAGATACACTAAAACATAAAACATCCCGAATATTACAATGTTGTAAAACAGGGGTAGGTAAAATATTTGCTGTTTCGCAAAAAAAATTAAATTTAATTTTTAAAAATCGCGCAATCATAACAGCACAATTATAGTTATGTTTAAACGAATCAACTGAATCGTTAAAACGTCACAATTGTAGTTATGTTTGATTGAATCAATTGACAATTTCACAAATGAAAAAATTAATTTTTTCATTTTTTGAAGGCTACTGCTGTGTTTAAAAATTGTTGCGATTTGTTTATTTGCGTAAAATTAGTTTTTAAAGATTATTCTTTATTTGGAAATGGCACAATCTTTTCGAAGTGAGTATTTATAAAACTGCTAAAATGACCATCTCCGAATTAAAAATTAAGCATGATGAATTAAAGAAACTAAATTCAAAATCTAAGGAAAAAGTTTTTGGTTCAACAAGTCATAAATTTGAGTTCAACAAAAAACTGAGTCTAAAATCCGTTGAAGCTTTTGAGAAAAAACACAAAATTGTTCTCCCTACTGATTATAAAAACTTTTTAACCCAAATCGGAAATGGTGGTAGCGGACCTTATTATGGATTAAATCGTCTATCTGATTGGGGTGCAGAACTTGAAAACAAAACGAATGATTTTCTTTCCTGCGATTTTCCACATACTGAATTGTGGAATTTATCTAATTCTTTTGACGATATAGAAGATGATTATTATAAAACTGACGCGTATATTTGGTGGGAAACAGAATATTATTCTGATAAACAAATAACAGGAAGCATGCACATTTGTCATTATGGCTGTGGAGTCTTGTACATTTTAATTGTTTCTGGGAAAGAAGCTGGAAATATTTGGATTGATGACAGAGCAAACTATGAGGGTATTTATCCTGTTATTTCCAAAAATACTGGTAAGAAAATGGATTTTTTGGAGTGGTATGGAGAATGGTTGGATGAAAATATTGAGCTTATAAACTCAAAAAATAAGGGCGTAATCAATACGCCCTCAAGTTTTTTATCTAAATTTTTAAGACGTTGCATGCAACGTCTCTACCAATAAATTACATAGATTTAATAATCTCGTCACCGAACTCGCTACATTTTAATTTAGTCGCACCTTCCATGAGGCGTTCAAAATCGTAAGTAACGCGTTTTGTTGCAATAGCTTTTTCAATGCCACGCTCAATCAAGCGCGCAGCTTCGTGCCAGCCCATATAATCGAACATCATTACGCCCGAAAGTAAAACGGAACTCGGATTAACGACATCTAAGTCAGCATATTTAGGAGCAGTACCGTGCGTCGCTTCAAAAATAGCATGACCTGTCACGTAATTGATGTTCGCACCTGGTGCAATACCAATACCACCTACTTGAGCCGCTAAAGCATCGCTGATATAGTCACCGTTGAGATTTAATGTTGCAATAACATCAAAATCAGTTGGGCGTGTTAAAACTTGTTGTAAAGCAATATCTGCAATCGCATCTTTCACTAAAAGTTTGCCTGAAGCCAACGCTGCTTTTTGAGCTGCATCGGCAGCATCAGCACCTTTTTCAGCTTTAATGCGCGTGTGCTGATCCCATGTCCAAACTTTATCAGCAAATTCGCGCTCAGCCAAAGCATACGCCCAATCTCTAAATCCACCTTCTGTGAATTTCATGATATTGCCCTTATGTACAATCGTTAGCGATCTGCGTTTGTGTTTCAGAGCAAACTCAATAGCCGAACGCACTAAACGCTCAGTACCTGTTTTCGAAACGGGTTTGATACCAATACCTACCATAACGTTGTTGTCGGCATCTTTTACTTTTGCAGCCTTATTATACTCTTTCGATTTTTGTGCTGTACCGAAACGGATTTTATCGAATTGTTTTGGGAAATTCTTCTTCAAAAATTTTAAAAACATATCTGCTTCTGGTGTGCCTGCTGCATATTCAATACCTGCGTAAATATCTTCTGTGTTCTCTCTGAAAATCACCATATCCACTTCTTCAGGTTTTTTTACCGGACTCGGCACGCCATTGTAATAACGCACTGGGCGCAAACAAACATACAAATCTAAAATTTGACGCAGGGCAACGTTCAATGAACGAATGCCGCCGCCAATGGGTGTAGTTAATGGACCTTTTATAGCCACTAAATGTTCGCGAATCACATCAAGCGTTTCTTCTGGCAACCAACTTTTTGTTGCATCGAATGCTTTTTGGCCTGCTAAAACTTCGCGCCAAACAATTTTCTTTTTGCCACTATATGCTTTTTTGACGGCTGCATCGAATACACGCACGGATGCGCGCCAAATATCGCGACCTGTTCCATCGCCTTCAATGAAGGGTATAATAGGATCGTTGGGCACTTTAAGTATGCCATTTTTTACTGTAATTTTTGAACCAGACATTACGAATAGTATTTTTAAGAGAGTGATTTTTAAGAAGAAGATCGTTTCTTCACATCATAAACGGCGCAAATATACAATTAATGGTTAAATTTTTAATGGTTAATTCATTAATGGTTAATGGTTAATTTTTTTCATTAACCATTAACCATTATTTCATTAACCATTGACTATTAACCATTACATTTGTAGTTGAGTTTTATGAATAATTATAGAAAAAGTTTCAAAGAGCAGCTTAAAACGCTCAATGCGGTACAAAAACGTGCTGTTAAGAACATTGAAGGACCAATGTTGGTTGTGGCAGGACCTGGTACGGGTAAAACGCATATACTCTCATTGCGCGCTGCACAAATTCTAATTGAAACCGATACCCAACCGCAAAATATTTTGTGTCTTACTTTTACGGAGGCAGGTGCACGGGCAATGCGCGAACGATTGCAGCATATTATTGGTAACGAGGCGCGTTTTTTTAATATTCATACCTTCCACGCGTTTTGCAATAAGGTCATTCAAGAAAATATTTCTTTTTTTGGAAAAAGTGATTGGCGTTTTTTAGAGCCGTTCGAAACACGTAGAATAATTGAAAATTTATTGAGCGAATTAGATCCCGAAAATCCGTTGCGAAATAACCGAAATAGTGCTCTTTATTATGCGCCGCATTTGATGCAACTTTTTCAATATATGCAGCGCGAGGCTTTGAGCGCGAGTGATATTCATAAGCAAATTGAAGCGCATATAGCGTCGCTTTCTCAAAGTCCTGAGTTCAGATATAAAATCACTAAAAAAGGAAATTTCAAAAAAGGCGATTTAAAACTCGAGCAAATAGAGCAAGAATCGGAACGAATGGAGTTGCTTTCAGAAGCTATAAAATTATATGCTGCGTTCGAAAAAGCTAAAATCGATGCACAGCTTTATAATTACGATGATTTGATTTCTTGGGTGAATGCGGCGTTTAAGCAATATCCTTTTTTATTACGTCAGTACCAAGAGCAATATTTGTATATTCTTGTCGATGAATTTCAAGATACCAATGGTGCTCAAAATCAGATTTTAAAATCGCTGATAGATTTTTGGCAGAACCCCAACATTTTTATCGTCGGCGACGACGATCAAGCAATTTATGAATTTCAGGGTGCGCGACTTGAAAACCTCATGGAATTGTATCAACGTTATGCCGACTCATCCCCCCAAATTGGGGGGAACGAGGGGGGAGGGATGCAACTCGAAGTTTTGAGTGAAAATTATCGATCAGCACAATCGATTTTAGATGTTGCCAAAAAATTGATTGACAAGAATCAGATGCGATTGGTTAATGCGATTGACAACGTAGGGGCGACCCTTGCGGTCGCCCTCGAAAAAAAATTACATGCACAAGATGAAAATAATTCGATACCCAATTCAGTTTCTATAAAAGCCTACACCTCGCGACGCGCAGAAATTGCCGACATAGCCGAAGAATTAGAAGCAAAACGCGATGCGGGTGTTGCACTAAATTCCATAGCGGTTTTGTATTCACAACACAAAGATGCAGAAGCTTTGATGCAATTGTGCGAAAAAAAAGGGATTCCATACACCACGCAGCGACCGACAGATATTTTGCAAACACCCATTATCAAAAGTTTGATGATTTTGTTGCAATATATTGTTCGTGAAACGGAGCAAACTTTTTCTGATGATGCCAATATTTTTCGCGTTTTAAGTGCAGCATTTATTGGTATTTCCGATGATGAACTTTTCGGTTTTGCGGCGTATGTTCAAAATACACGTACCTATTCTGAAAATTCTCTCAATTCAAAAAATTCGAGTTCATGGCGTGGTATTTTAACAGGAAAAAATCCAGAACTCGAATCTGAATTTCCAACAATTTTAAATTATTACAAACAAATCATCAGTTGGTGTCGTGCAGCGCAATTAGAGTCGCCGCTTTTATTTTTGGAGAAAATTTTGAACGAAGCTAATGTTTTAAATTTCATCCAAAAGCAGTATAATCCACAGCGAAGTTTAAATTTGATGTATGTGAACTCCTTTTTTGAGTACGTGCGCAATTCTATTCAAATCGGTGATAATTTTTTTTTCGCCGATGTGCAGCACAAAATCGATAAACTGATTGAGTTGGGGGAAAGTATTCCAGTTTCGAACAAATTAATTAATACGGAAGGTGTTGTTTTCAGCACTGCGCATGGTGCCAAAGGGTTAGAATTTGAAACGGTTTATATTATTAATGCTTTAGAGAAAAGCTGGGAAGGTCAGAAAGAAGGATTGTCGCGTAGATTTATTTTGCCACCGACTTTGAGTTATAGCGTCGAAAAAGATTTTATTGAGTCGCGTCGTAGATTATTTTATGTGGCACTCACACGCGCAAAGTCGAATTTGCATATTTCGTTTGCAAAAAATGATGAAACTGGTAAATCAATGCAGTACAGTCATTTTGTAGATGAACTTGAGTTGCCAATAGAAATACAGGATACCCTAAATGTTGAAACGTGGGAAAAATTTACGCTCGAAGCACTGAAAAGTAATGAATTGCCATTGGAAGCTCAAAGCTCAAAGCTCATAGCCCGCAGCTTACTTCAAGACTTCAAACTCAGTGCAGCTTCTTTGAATGAATATGTGCGCTGCCCATTGAGTTTTTTCTACAACTTCGTTTTGAAAATCCCCTCTGTGCCAAGTGCTGCGAGTATTTACGGATTGGCTGTGCATGAAGCACTGCAAAAATTTTATAGCACTATGCTGTTACAACCCGATAAACATTTCGGAACACTTCAACAGCTCTTGCAATTTTTCGACCAAGCCCTAAACAAACGCCGATACTTAATTGAAACACGTGATTTAGAACACAAGCGACGCATGGGTAAACAAAATTTGACGGAATATTTCGCGCAACACATGACGAGTTGGGATAAAAACGGTAGGGTAGAAGTGGGTGTGAATGTTTTTTTTGAAGATATTCCGCTGCGTGGAACCCTCGATAAAATTGTTTATACACCTAATAACTGCGCATACCTCGTAGATTATAAAACGGGTTATTTTCAATCGTCTTTCTTAAATTTTGATTCGGAAAGCAAAACCACACAAAATGGTAAATATTTGCGCCAGGTTATTTTTTATAAAATTATGTACGAAACCTATCGCGCAGGTTTTATAAATATCACACACGCCGAAATCGATTTTATTGATCCTGACAAAAAGAATATCTGTCAGAAAAAGAAAATTGCGTTCAAAAAAGTAGAGGTGCTGCGGGTTGAGAATGAAATTCGAACTGCTTGGCAAGGCATTCAAAATCTCGAATTTCCTGCCTGCAATAAACCTGATTGCGCGTGGTGTAATTTTGCAAATCAGAAATTAGCAGTGCAAGGTAAATCGTTTGCTAATGTGGAGATTGAGTCGTTTGATGATTAGTCTTTTACGAATTTTTTCACCATAAAAAATACAAAAGAGAACAAAAGGGTTTTATTTCTGCTTTTGGAACCCGCTCGATACACTAAACGCAGAGACTCAGAGAATGCGCAGAGGACGCAGAATGTTGATTTTTAATAGATTTCCTGAGCCTTTGGGCGAAAATTTCTACAAACAGGGCACCCTATAAAAAAATATTTTCCAAAAAAACACTGAATATCAATGCGTTGTGAATGGTGCTTGAAAAATATTTTTGAGTAGGGCTTGGAAAGTTTATACAGAAGTATTACTTTTGCACCGCATTTAAAAGAGGCAGGTAAAAACGGCTTCAAAAATATATTTCAGCAATGGTAAAGTTGACACAACAGACGAGAAGTGTAAGTAACGAAGAGGCGGTAAAAAACCGCGAATGGTTTATTGTTGATGCCGATGGCGAAACGGTAGGTCGTATATCAACACGAATCGCTGCCGTTTTACGCGGTAAAAATAAACCCACTTTCACAACGCACATCGATACGGGTGATTTTGTGATTGTAGTAAACGCCGAAAAAGTGCGTTTTACAGGTAAGAAAATGGATCAGAAAGAGTACATCTCTTATTCGTTATATCCAGGCGGACAAAAACACGTTTTAGCTAAAAACATGATGGCGAAAAAGCCAACTGCTATTTTAGAAGAAGCAGTGCGCGGTATGTTGCCTAAAACAAAATTGGGTCGTGCGCAAATCAAAAAAATGTTTTTGTATGCTGGTCCAGAACATCCACACGCAGCACAAACACCTAAGCCTTTAAAATAATTTTCAACACGTATTAAATCGGTACGCGTTTTTAAATAGCGTTCTAAAAAAAGTTCATGGAACAAATTGTAACCGTAGGAAGAAGAAAAGCAGCCATAGCCCGCGTTTTTTTGCGTAAAGGTGAAGGCAAAATAACTGTGAATGGTAGAGATTACCGCGAGTACTTCACAGTTGGTCATGTTACACACTCAGTTGTTGATCCGTTAACAACCGTTGAAGTGGCATCAGCGTACGATATATTAGTTAACGTACACGGTGGTGGTTTCAAAGGTCAGGCGGAAGCAGTTCGTATGGGAATTTCGCGCGCATTGGTGCAAATGAACGAAGAGTTCAGAAAACCATTGAAAGTGAAGAAGTTCTTAATGCGCGATCCGCGTGCGGTTGAACGTAAAAAATACGGTCGTCCTAAAGCACGTGCACGTTTCCAGTTCTCGAAGCGTTAATTTCATTGCTGCGGCAGTGTCAAAAACTCTTCTTTTAAAAAAATATTTTCACACGTTTTTTTCTACGTTTTTCTCCACACATGGAAAAGCTCAATAATAAAGAATTACTCGAAGCAGGTGCACATTTTGGTCACTTGAAACGCAAATGGAATCCGAAAATGCAACCGTATATTTTTGCGGAGCACAAAGGTATCCACCTCATAGATTTGAATCGTACGATTGAAAATGCAGAAAAAGCAGCATTGGCTTTGAAGCAAATTGCTTTACGTGGTGGTAAAATCATGTTTGTTGCTACAAAGAAACAAGCACGTGACATCGTTAAACAAGCTGCAATGAGCATCGGAATGCCGTTTGTTACTGAGCGTTGGTTAGGTGGTATGATGACAAACTTCTCGACGGTTAAACGTTCGGTAAAGAAGATGCAGAACCTTGATTCTTTATTGAATGATGAAACTGTAACAAACATTACGAAGAAAGAGCGTATGATGATGACGCGTGAACGCGATAGAATTGAGAAAGTATTGGGTGGTGTGGCGAACTTAACAGGTCGCGCAGCAGCCGTATTTATTGTCGATATAGGACACGAACATATTGCATTGAAAGAATCTAAACGTTTGGGAATTCGTACTTTTGGTATGGTTGATACAAACTGCGACCCTAACAGTGTTGATTTCGCTATTCCTGGTAACGACGATTCTTCAAAATCAATCGCTTTAATAACACAGTATGTTACTGCTGCCATTAAAGAAGGTTTAGAAGAGCGCGAAAAGCAAAAATCTGCACCAGCCAAAGAAGCCTAATTCTGTTTGAAAGATACAAAAGGCAGTTGGTGGATGCATTAACTGCCTTTTTTTTGAGATGAATCTCTCGCAAAGACGCAAATCTTAAATTTTGCGTCCTTGCGACTTTGCGAGAGATTTATAATTCAAAAATCTGAAACTAAAACGGCTGTATGCCGTAATTCATTTTAAATTTTTAAAGTAAACCATATCATGACTGTAGTACTCGACGACATCAAAAAATTACGCGACATGACCGGAGCAGGTATGTCGGACTGTAAAAAAGCACTCGAAAATTCGAATGGCGACATCGAAGGCGCTATTGATTTTTTGCGTAAAAACGGACAAAAGCTTTCTGTTAAACGCGCTGATCGCGAAACTAAAGAAGGTGTTTGTTTGGCGCTGACTTCAAACAACCGCAATAACGGTATAGTTATTAAGCTTTCTTGCGAGACAGATTTTGTGGCTAAAAACGAAAAGTTTATTAAGCTTGCTGAGTCATTCGCAGAAATTGCACTTAAAAATTTGCCAGAAAGCAAAGAGGCTTTATTGGCTCTTAAAACTTTGGAAGGTATTACAGTGGCTGAAAAAGTAGCTGAACAAACAGGTATATTGGGCGAAAAAGTAGATTTAGTTGATTATCAGTTCATTAAAACTGCAGGTGGCGAAGGTCAAGTAATTCCTTACGTACACATGGGAAACCGTGCAGCCGTTATTGTTTGTTTAAATCAGGAAGGACCAGATAAAATTGAAGCGGGTAAAAACGTTGCTATGCAAGTGGCTGCAATGAAACCTGTAGCTGTTGATAAGGAAGGCGTGCCAACTGATATTATTGAACGCGAAATTGAGATTGGTAAAGAACAAGCGCGTCAAGAAGGCAAAGCAGAAGCAATGGTTGAAAAAATTGCATTGGGTAAATTGAACCGTTACTATAAAGATTTCACACTCTTAAATCAAGATTATGTGAAAGACGGTTCATTAACTGTTTCTGCTTACTTAAACACCATTAGCAAAGGTTTAAGTGTTTCTGAATTTAAACACATTCAACTCGGTTAATTGCTGTTATCATATAAAAAAAGCGTCCCTACTTGTACGGACGCTTTTTTATTTATTACTTTTACCCCGCAAAAAAATCTTGCCAAATTTTATGTTGAAATATAAACGCGTACTATTAAAACTGAGTGGAGAAGCCCTAATGGGAAATGCACAATATGGTATCACTGCCGATATGCTCCAACATTACAGTCTGCAAATAAAAGAAATTGTCGAAGCCGGTGTAGAAGTTGCCATCGTTATAGGCGGTGGAAATATTTATCGTGGTATTCAAGCTGAAAAATCGGGCATCGAACGCATTCAAGGTGATTACATGGGAATGTTGGCGACTGTCATCAATGGTATGGCGTTGCAAAGTGCGATTGAAAGCGTGGGGGTTTACACCCGATTGGTATCAGCGATCGAAATGCGCGAAATTGCTGAGCCGTACATTCGTCGGCGTGCCATCAGGCATTTAGAAAAGAAACGTGTCGTTATATTTTCTGGCGGTACGGGCAGTCCTTTTTTTACAACTGACTCAGCCGCTGCACTTCGCTCGAATGAAATCGCTGCTAATGTTTTATTGAAAGGCACAAAAGTGGATGGTATATATAATGCTGACCCAAGAAAAGATCCTACAGCAACGCGCTATACAGATTTATCTTTCGATCGCGCTATTTCAGAAAATCTGAACGTTATGGATATGACGGCTTTTACTATTTGCAAAGAAAATAATATGCCGATTATTGTTTTCGATATAAACGAAGAAGGTAGTTTATTGAAAATTGTAAAAGGCGAAAAAATAGGAACGCTTGTTACTAATGATTAATTAAATAATGGTTAATGATTAATTGAAGTACAATTTTTTGCTGACTTGCTTTTAATATAGAGACTTTGTGACTTTTTGTGTCTTTAATGGTTAAAAAATTGAACCACTAAAGATACAAAAAGGCACAAAAGTTTTATGAAGTAATAAAATATCGAAATTGTATTCATACTTTTACGAAGTTTACCAACTTTAAATCTTAATGTATGAATAATAAACTCATTTTGTGGTCGCTCGTAGCAGCGTTAGCGGGTTTTCTTTTTGGTCTCGATGTAGCAGTTATCTCTGGTGCTGAGCAAAACATTCAAAAACTTTGGGATTTAACGCCCACAATGCACGGCATCGCTATATCTATTGCATTATATGGAACTGTTGCGGGTGCAGCTTTTGGTGGTTATTTTGCTGATTTACTCGGCAGAAGAAAAAGTTTGTTCTGGGTGGGGCTGTTATTTTTTGTATCCTCCCTCGGTTCAGCCGCTTCACCTGATGTTTATACATTCATGGTATTGCGTCTTATCGGAGGATTTGCCATCGGTGCTTCTTCGGTAATTTCTCCATTGTATATCTCAGAAATTTCGACCGCCAAAAATCGTGGGCTTCTTGTGGCTTTATTTCAATTCAATATCGTTTTCGGCATTCTCATTGCGTATGTCTCAAACTATTTTCTACACACTGACAGTGTTTCCGATTGGCGTTGGATGCTTGGCGTAGTTGCTATTCCATCGGCAATTTTTACCGCGCTAACATTTTTTATTTCTGAAAGCCCCCGTTGGTTAGCTATCATTAAGGGCGATATAGAAGGTGCTCGACAAGTTTTGACTGATATAGACTCCACTTCTGCTGACTCCACCCTCGCTGCTATTGTTGCAGAAAAAGCAGAAAGCGCAAAAACACCAGCTAATAATTCATTCTTTTCAGGAAAATACAATTGGCAAATATTATTGGCTTTTCTAATCGCGTTCTTCAATCAATTATCTGGCATTAATGCCATTATTTATTATGCACCACGCGTTTTTGAAATGTCTGGTTTAGCCAGTAAAGCTGCTTTTTTAGCAACTGCTGGTGTGGGTCTCGTGAATCTTATTTTCACAATGGTAGGTTTGAGTTTGATAGATAAATTTGGTCGCAGAATTTTGATGTATATAGGCTCAATCGGCTATATTGTTTCACTATTACTTATAGGTTACGCCTTTAAAACAAACCACTTTGATGGAATGACCATTTTTGTTTTTCTGTTCATAGCTTCTCATGCAATTGGTCAAGGCGCAGTGATTTGGGTTTTTATTGGAGAAATTTTCCCGAACGAAGTCCGCGCATCAGGTCAAGCTTTTGGCGGGTTGACGCACTGGGTGTTCGCCGCTTTAATTGCCAATTTTTTCCCAATATTAGCTGCAAATTTGGGCGGTGCTCCTATTTTCTTTTTATTCGCTGGTATGATGGTGCTTCAACTGTTATACGTACGCTTTTTAATGCCCGAAACAAAAGGTGTTGCTTTGGAAGATATGCAGAGACAATTTGGACATTAAATATTAAAAAAAACCTCGTAGGTTTTAAAAACCTACGGGGTTTACAGCTCAAGCTTTTTTATTTTTTGCATTATTCTTATCTGCTCTACTACATCGTTCAAGTTTAAGAACGGTTGTGCTTTGTGTTCAATAACCTCAAAAATATTTTGGAAAAGAATGTGCCACGCACCGCCGAGTGTTGTCACACGACCTCGAAAATCTACCCCATTGAGTTCAGCATTGAGTAAACCATATTGATTGGTTGGCTCGATACCAAAATTAGGTGAGTTAGGAAACATGCCTGCCTTTAAATGATCTTCTTGCACATCAATGCCATGTTTTACAAACGAGCCTTTAGTACCTTGAATGATATAACGTGGTGTCTCTTCGCGCACCATCAGACTCGATTTTAAATTGACTTTCATTTTGCCATAATCTAAACGCACATCGAAAGCATCATCTACGTCCGAATGCGGTCGTTGTATAAATGTTTCACCCGAAACGTGTTTAGGCTTTCCGAATAACGAAATGGTTTGATCGATGATATGCGAACCTAAATCGTATAAAATACCATTGGAAGGTGCGGCAATTTCTTTCCATTTTTTAGGATTTGGTAAAGGTTTGTAACGATTGAAGTGAACATCGAAACTCAAAATATCTCCGAGCAATTTGTTTTCTACTACGCGTTTGACTGTTAAGAAATCCGAATCGTAACGCCTATTCTGAAACACAAATAAATGCTTGCCCTGCGTTTTTGCTAAAGTAATCAATTCTTCTGCTTGTTCAACAGTTGCAGTAAAAGGTTTTTCCGACAATACGTGTTTGTTTGCTAAAAGTGCGCGTTGAATATATTCGAAATGTGTTTCGTTAGGAGAGCAAATAGACACCAAGTCAATTTCTGAATCATTGAGTACAGACTCAAAAGTCCGCCCCGTTTGCACAGTTGGGTAAATGGCTGTCGCGTTTTGTGTCGCAGTTACAATTGTCTTTAATACGAAATTTGGATTGGTTAAAAAAAATGGTGCTTGTAAATAGCGACCAGATAACCCAAACCCAACGATGCCAACTTTAATCATATTTTTAGGAATAAATTATTGCGATTATGTAATTATTCAGCTAAAGCTGAATTGTTAATCAGTTTCCTGCAGAATTTCTGTGAATTTCAGCGGGAAATTTATTTACGTGAAAAATTTCACAAAGCAATGTTACTTTTTAGTCTTAACCATAAGGCTTTTGCATCATCCGAAAGATTAAAATAAATAACGCCGCTGCCATATATAATACACACAACTACACTCCGTAAAATAATATCAACTAAAGAATGGTGCGTGCCTGGAATAATTCCGCCCACAAAATAGCAAACTATACCGAGAGTAACAACTTTAAACATACCGAGATGAAAAGGAAATAATTTAAAATGTTTCCAGACTAAAATAACACGCCACAAATTAAAAAGCACCATCGATAAAAGTGTGGCTAAAGCAGAGCCTGTAATTCCTATTCTGGGGACGAGTATAAAATTTAAAAAAACAGTGAGTGCTGCTAAAAAACTCAAAGTATATAGATTATATTTAAACAAGTGCGAGTAAGCAATAATTTCGCCATTTACACCCGTAGCCATATCAATCAAGCGGGAAAAGCATAAAAGTATGATGACATTTTTTCCTGTGCGATAAACTTCTCCATTTTTCGGCATGAGATTAAAAAGTGAATCCATATTGAGTAGCACAAGAATAAAGAGTAAAGTGCCTACCACTAATAGTACGTCGCAACTTTTTCTATAAATGTCTAAAACGGCACCAAAATCTTTTTTACTAATGGCGTCAGAAATCAACGGATTAGCTATACTGGTAATTGCTTTTCTCGGAACGTCTAATGCTTCCGATATAAACATGCCAAAATTAAAAATAGCCAATGCAGAAAAACTTAAAATCGGCACTATAAAAAATTGATCAATGCGACTCGATAATAAAGAACCTGTTGCTATAAGCACACTAAAACTTGAATATTGTAAAATCTTAAAAACTTTTTCTCGGCGGTATTTTTTCCACTGTGGCTTCCATGAAACTTGGTTGAGAGCATACATATATAAAATCATCCCGATTAAAGTAATAATTAAGACAATTCCAGTTGCGTCTAAAACCGATTTAAAACTGATAATGCCATATACACAGAGAAGTACAAATATTGGTTGTGTAATTTTAGGCAATAAGTTTTGAAGAATGCTCGGTACAACTATCCGATTGAACACCGAAATATACACCATAAATAAAATAATGAACACATTAAGGAACGTGAACATCAATATATAAGGTAGGGTAGTGAGAAAAGTCGCGGCATCTTTATAAAAAAAAAGTGAAATCGCGTTTCTGAATAAATAAATAGGTGTTAAGAAAATGAGTGTACTGAACAAAGCCATCGCTGAAATAAAAAAAAGAAATCCGTGATGTTTATTATCAGTATCTTTAAAATCGGGAAAAAAGCGCGTCGTCGCTGCCGTCATGCCAAAACTTGCAAAAGGCGCGAATAGTAGAGCTGTATTAATAGTGAATTGAAGTATACCGAGTTTTTCGGCGTCGATGAGTGGATAAACCAAAACAACACTACAAGCCCCCACTAAAACTGCGACATAACTGACGATACTTTGCTTGAATCCTTGTCGTTGAATAACACCCATCTAATTTGTTTGTAAGTTTATACGGTTTTTAGGCTTTTGAGTTGTTTCGAATGAGAAATTTCGCGCAAAGTATATGAGCAGCCTTACTGCCAACTACAAGATACATAACTCCTTTGCACCTTTGCGCGAGTTATTGCAAAAAAAGTTATTTAAAACTTAAAAAACTAAGTTGAGCGCTTATCATTTTTAAATAATTGTAAGTTTTCAATACATTGCAGCCAATTTTTAAAATTTTATAATTACATTATTTATGAGCAACACAATTAAGCGTTCACTATTTTTTGTTTTTGTTTTTAGTTTTTTTAATATTTCACCCAATTATAGTACAATTGTTTCATCGAACAATGTACTAAAGACGAATGTCGGAAATAATAAAGGAGCTTCAGAGCAATTTAAAAACCAAAAACAAATGGCTCGGCTGGAAAATTATCTACAAAAACGCGCTTTTAGTATAAGCGACGACACCAGCAAGTGGCTGGTGTTTGGCGTGGCAGGTCTGGGTGCAGCAATTTTATTGGGCATTTTTGCATCTGGAACTTTAGCTGGTTTTGCGGGCTTAGCTGGCGTAGTTTGTCTGGTTATTTGGTTTATTAAACAAAACGGATAATGTGGGGGCGACCTTGTGGTCGCCCTAACCCTTAGAAAACGCCAAATTTGAATACCTTAAAAATAGTAATTTTGCGCATAATCATCCATAAATGAATTTATTTTTAAATAAGTGTTGCACAGTTAAAAACTGCTTCCTATATTTGTGTTGTAATAAAAAGTTAATCAAGTTAAACATAAATAAAATTTAAAAATTCCAAACTCATTTAATGATATAAAAAATACAAAAAAACAAACCGAAATTTCTTTTAGATGAAGCCCATGAGCATATAACATAAAACCGTCCTCATCCCTTACCGATAAATTTTTTCGGGTCTTCCTCATAATTAGAAAAGCAGTATCATGAAATTGATAGTATTTATATGCTATCAGATTTCCACGTGAGATTGTCTGTACTTGTTACATTCAAGCTCAAATTTCCACGCGAGATTACTCCATCGGTGCCAACAAGGCGTCCGTATGGGTTCAACATATAATTCGTGCTATATACTTACGCTTTTTTAAACCTTTATTCTTTAATTTCTTAATTTTTCAAATCTCATGAAGAGAACGAATTTCTACTTCGGATTTCAGAGTTTGTTAGTATTATTATTCGCAGTTTGTACTGTGTCTGTGTTTGCTCAGGCACCAGGTTCAACTTGCGTTGATAATGTTAATGTATCGCTCGATGGCTCAGCACCTG
>JAYWBA010000141.1:0-14449 GCA_043781915.1 Saprospiraceae bacterium | reverse complement strand
GGAGTTTAGTTGATAGTTGTTAGTTGATAGTTGTTCGTTTAAACGAACAACTATCAACTAACAACTATCAACTAAACTCCTTTAATCTTTAAATCCTTTAATCATGGTCAAAAATATAATAAAATTCATAGCCGTCTTTTTAAGTGCGGTAATAATAATAACAGGCTGTACAAAAGATGAAATAAAGTCTGTTTACACGGGTGGTTCAGTACCCGCTTTAACATCATCGGCTGCCACCCTTAAAATAAAAGCAGCAGACTCTTTGAACAACGTCATAACTTTCAACTGGACAAATCCAAGTTATCAAATTTCGAGCGGCTCTACATACGATGTAACTTATACACTCGATATAGATACATCCGGCAAAGGTTTTGCGAATGCAAAAAAAACCATTCTAACTAACGTCTTAACGACTACCATGACTGGTAAAGCATTTAATAAGGTTTTGTCTGATTTGGGCATGACCGATACAACAAAAACTTATACCATCAATGCGCGCTTGCATTCGTCATTGTATTTGGCATCTACTGAGTTGATTTCGAATGTTATTTCAATGGCTGTAACGCCATACTCAACAGAGCCTGTAGCATTATATCCAGTGCCTAATAATCTGTTTTTAGTGGGTGATGCAACTGCTGGCGGATGGAATAATCCTGTGCCTACGCCTACGCAGCAATTTACCAAATTAGATAAATTCAGTTTTGGTGGCGTTTTTCAGTTGGTCGGGGGTAAACATTATTTGTTTTTACCTACCAACGGCGATTGGGGACATAAATATGCAGTAGCAAATCAAAATGCTGCAGGTGCTGCTGATGGTGCGAGTTTTACTATTGATGCTGGTCAAGATATTCCTGCGCCAGCAACGGATGGATTGTATAAAATTGTTGTAAGTTACTTAACAGGTAAATATACTGTAACAGCAGCAACTGCGGCTATTGATATTCCACCTACAAATCTCTTTTTAGTAGGTGATGCCACAGCTGGCGGTTGGAATAATCCAGTACCAGTACCTTCGCAGCAGTTTACTATGGTTTCGAGCGGTGCGTTTGAAATTACTGCACCACTTATTGGTGGCAAGGCTTATCTTTTGTTACCTAAAAATGGTGATTGGGGTCATAAGTATGCCGTAAAAGATGGAACTATACCGTCAGGTAAAGTTGGAGGACCTTTTATTGCTGATTCAGGAGACAATATTCCTGGACCTGATGTATCTGGCACTTATAAAATTCAAGTAGAGTTTATTACTAAAACGTATAAGGTTACGAAGCAGTAAAAGTGAAAAGTTAAAAATTAAAAATTAAAAGTGAAGAGTGAAAAAACTTTTAACTTTTAACTTTTAACTTTCTCCATACATTTCAGTTTGTAAATTTTGTTATGTAGGGGCGTATTGCATACGCCCTTACAAATTACAAACATCCGTATAGACAATGGCACCGCCTTGTCTCAAACGCGATTATTTTCTTCTGAGACAAGGCAATGCCATTGTCTATACAGGCAACAAATCTTTATCTAAAAATTTAGAATGAAAAAGCAAGGTTTTTATTTAATACTGTGTGTAATATTCACAGCAGTGATGCCTATTGTCAGTTTCGGGCAAAAAATTGAAGCACGACACACATCATTCGATGAAGGCTGGAAATTTCATTTAGGTCATGCTGCTAACCCAGAAAAAGATTTTAATTACAGTACCGTTAATATTTTTGCTAAAACGGGTGGTGCGTGGGGTGCAATTGCTACGGACGCAAAATTTAAAGACAGTACTTGGCAAACAATCAATCTTCCGCACGATTGGGCTGTCGATTTACAGTTTGTGAATGTCAAAAATGCAGACGTTGAATCGCATGGATTTAAACCTGTGGGTGGTTTGTTTCCAGAAACGAGTATTGGTTGGTATCGCAAACATTTTACGATTGTCAGGGCTGATTCGGGTGCGCGGTTTCAAATTCAATTTGATGGCATTTATCGCGATGCGAACGTTTGGATGAATGGTGTTTATTTGGGTAATAATAAAAGCGGGTATATCGGCATGGTGTATGACATCACCGATTTTATCAATTATGGCGGCGATAATGTTTTGGTTGTTCGCGCCGATGCGACACAATTTGAAGGTTGGTTTTACGAAGGTGCGGGAATTTATCGCCATACGTGGCTCAATAAATATCAGAATGTACACATTGCAACAGACGGTATTTTTGCACACGCCGATATTCAAAATAATAAAGCCACACTCACTGTTGAAACGACTTTAGCGAATGAGGATGCTGTATCTGATGCCACTGTAACAGCCTCGTTATTGGATAAAGATGGAAAAATTTTGGCAAAATCGAATGAGCAACCATTCAATTTGAATTTATTAGAAGAAAAAACGCTCAAGCAGATAGTTACAATTAACAACCCACATTTATGGTCGCTCGATGATCCGTATTTGCACCGTGTATTGGTTGAAGTAAAATCGAAAGGCGTTTTGATTGACAAACAAATTTTGCGCTTTGGCTTCCGAACGGTTGAAATTAAAACCAATGGCATTTTTCTGAACGGAAAACACACCAAAATTCACGGCGTGAATTGTCATCAAGATCATGCAGGTGTGGGAAGTGCTATACCCGATTATTTACAATATTACCGAATGAATTTACTGAAAAATATGGGCGTTAATGCTTACAGAACAAGTCATAATCCACCAACACCCGAACTTTTAGACGCTTGCGATAGTCTCGGCATTTTAGTTTTAGATGAACAACGCCAGTTGAACAGTGGAGCGGAATACATGAGTCAATTCGAGCGCATGGTTAAACGCGACCGCAGCCGCGCTTGTGTTTTTATGTGGTCAATTGGCAACGAAGAAGGTTGGATTCATACCAAAAGCATTGGCAAACGGATTGCGCAAACGTATATCAACAAACTCAAAATATTAGATCCAACGCGCACTTGCACGTATGCTGCTGATGTGCCGAATGTTTATGCGGGTGTGAATGAAGTAATTCCCGTTCGCAGTTTTAATTATCGCCAGTTTGCCGTTGCTGATTATCACAAAGACCATCCGAACCAACCTTTGATGGGAACAGAAATGGGAAGTACAGTGACAACACGCGGCATTTATGAAAAAGATACTGTTCGAGGATATCTCCAGGATGAAGATGTCTTTGCGCCTTGGTGGGCAAGCACCGCCGAAGAGTGGTGGAAGCTAGCAGCACCCAACGATTATTGGCTCGGTGGATTTGTCTGGACGGGTTTTGATTATCGCGGCGAACCTACACCTTATTCTTGGCCAAATATCAATTCGCATTTTGGCATCATGGATATGTGCGGATTTCCTAAAAATATTTACTATTACTACCAAAGTTGGTGGACAGATAAAGATGTTTTGCACATTTCACCCCATTGGAATTGGAGAGATAAACGCGGTCAACCTATTGATGTTTGGGTGAATTCGAATGCAGATAGTGTTGAGTTGTTTCTAAATGGTAAAACTTTGAGTATGAAAACGATGCCGCGCAACAGCCATTTACAGTGGTCAGTTAAATTTGAAGCGGGTAAATTAGAAGCAGTTGGTTATAAAAAAGGAAAAAAACTAAACGCTAAAGTTGAAACAACAGGTTTGCCGACCGAAGTTGTTCTAACACCGTATAAAACAACTATGCTCGCAGATGGTAAAGACTTAACCGTTATGAATGTGAGTGTTGTCGACCGTGAAGGTAGAGAAGTACCCGACGCAGATAATTTGATTAAATTTTCAATACACGGCGATGGCAAAATTATTGGTGTTGGCAATGGCGATCCAAGCAGCCACGAGCCTGATAAATGTGTTGAAGACGTTTGGCAGCGCAGTTTGTTCAATGGCAAATGCCAAGTGATTGTGCAAAGCGGCAAACAAAGTGGCATTATAAAATTTGAAGCGAAAGCAACAGGTTTGTGGGCGGGTTCGACGGATATATTTACAGTTGGCAATGAGCAATTAGCTATGAGCCATGAGCTTCCAAACATGACTCAAAGCTCAAAGCTCAAAGCTCAAAGCTCAACTATGTTGGGTGCAGACATCTCTTTCTTACCTGAACTCGAAGCAAGCGGCATCAAGTTTTCTGAACGCGGTGTTGAAAAGGATGCTATAAAAACTTTGAAAGAGCATGGCTTTAACTATGTGCGATTGCGCATTTTTAACGACCCTGCACGCGATAGTGGTTATTCGCCTAAACGCGGTTTTTGCGATCTGGCAAACACAAAGCGCATGGCAAAACGCGTCAAAGAAGCAGGCATGAAGTTGCTGCTCGATTTTCATTACAGCGATTATTGGGCAGACCCTGGCAAGCAATTCAAACCCGCTGCGTGGCGCGATTTATCGTTTCCAGAAATGAAACGCGCTTTATATGATTATACCAAAAACGTTGTTCAAGAACTCAAAGCACAAGGCACAACGCCAGACATGATTCAAATTGGTAATGAAATAAATCACGGTATTGTTTGGCCCGAAGGCAGTGTTGCAAATCTCGATAGTTTAGCACAATTGCTCAACGCGGGAGAAGCCGCTGTAAAATCGGTTGATGCCAATATTGCGATTATGTTGCACGTAGCTCTTGGTGGACAAAATCACGAATCTGTATTTTTTATCGATAATATGCTCGCACGCGGTGTTAACTTTGATGTTATTGGCGAATCGTATTATCCAAAATGGCATGGCACTTTAGATGATTTACACCACAATTTAAACGATTTGGTGCGCCGCTATAAAAAAGATGTCATTGTAGTAGAATATTCACAGCTGAAAGAAGAAGTGAATAAAATCTCTTTTGAATTGCCTGACGGACATGGCAAAGGCACTTGTATTTGGGAGCCACTTAGTACCTGGGAATCTATTTTCGATAAAGAAGGTAAATCGAACGATTTACTGTATCTTTATGATAAAATTGCTAAACAATATCTTTCTAAATAGTTGATGGTTGTTCGTTGATAGTTGTTCGTTTACGAGCAATCTACGACTAACAACTATCAACGAACAACTATCAACTATATGAATAGTATAAAATCTGTAATAGCCCTTTGTCTGTTGCTTTTTGCCTTTTGTTCTGCGTGTCAAAAACAAACAGATACTACTAATCCTACCGTAACACCCACAGACACGCGCGTTTTTTATAAACCCGATCAATTCGTCATGGGTGCTGATATGTCTTATGTCAACCAATTACAAGATTACGGCGTGGCTTATAGTGATTCCTCGAAAGTGAAAGATCCTTTCTTAATTTTAAAAGATAGAGGTGCAAACCTCATTCGCGTTCGCCTTTGGAACAATCCGTCATGGACTGCACCGCTTAACAACGGGAAACTGTATAGCGATTTAGTGGATGCAGCTAAAACCATTAAACGCGCTAAAGATGCAGGTATGACGGTCAATCTTGACTTGCATTATTCCGATGAATGGGCGGATCCATCGAAGCAATATATTCCGGCTGCTTGGAAAAATACCAATTATGCAACACTCAAAGATTCGGTCTATAATTATACTTTGGCAGTGTTAAATTATTTGAAAGCGCGTAATTTAACACCAGAATATATTCAAATAGGTAATGAAAACAACGCTGGAATACTCGCCCCTTTGGGAAGTATTACCAATAATAATTTCCAACCTTTTGGCGATTTAATTAAAATGGGCATCAAGGCTGTGCGCGATTTTTCCGCTACTTCCACCATAAAACCACAAATTATTTTGCACGTTGCACAATTACAAAATGCCGATTGGTTTGCAGATGGCGTTATTAATAAAGCGGGAGTTTCAGATTTTGATATTTTAGGCGTATCGCATTACTATCAATGGGCGACAATAAAATCTATGGCGGATATTGGAACGTCAATAAAAAACCTGAAAAATAAATACGGCAAAAAAGTAATGATTGTTGAAGCTGCTTATTCTTGGACAACTGCAAACGCCGATTCTTACGCCAATATCATGTCCGATCAATCTGCTATGCCCAATTATGTCATGACGAAAGATGGACAGTTGAAATACCTCATTGATTTTACACAAGCTATTTATTCAAATGGTGGTTCAGGCATAATGTATTGGGAACCTGCTTGGATTACTTCGCCTATGCGCGATATGTGGGGACAAGGATCGAGTTGGGATAATAATACTTTGTTCGATTCTCAAGGAAATGCGCTCATTGGATTAAATTATATGACGTACAAGTATTAATCAATTACTATTTTTGCCATAATTCGTAATTCGTGATTGTTTAAATGGAAAATATAGTAAGAGAAACCTTCAATAAAATATTTCAGGCAAAACCAGATTTAATGGTGACTTCACCAGGTAGAATTAACCTGATTGGTGAACATACCGATTATAATGGTGGTTGGGTTTTACCCGCTGCCATTGATAAGAAAATAACATTTGCACTCGGTCGTCGCACCGATTTAATTTGTCAATTTCACTCGATTGATTTCAACGATACCAAAACAATCAATCTGGCTAATTTTAAATCTACAACAAAAAGCTGGGTAAATTATCTGCTCGGTGTAGTAGAGCAGTTTCAAAACGAAAAACCATTACCTCACGGTTTCAATCTGGTATTCGGTGGCGATGTGCCACTCGGTGCAGGTCTATCATCTTCAGCCGCATTAGAAGCGGGTTTGGCTTTTGCCATCGACGAAATGTTTCGGTTTGGAAAGCCACGCATGGAATTGGTGAAATTAGCACAACGCGCAGAAAACGAATTTGTCGGTGTGCGTTGTGGTATTATGGATATGTTCGCTTCAGCGATGGGTAAAGAAGGCTCAGTCATGCGGCTCGATTGTCGTTCACTCGAATTCGAATATTTCCCGTTCAATTTTCCGGATATTAAAATTGTTTTGTGCGATTCAGGCGTTAAACATTCACTCGGCGATGGAGAATACAATATTCGTCGTGCACAGTGTGAAGAAGGTGTGGCTATTTTGAAAAAGCACTATCCTGCTATTTCAACTTTGCGCGATGTTTCTTTTTCGATGTTAGAAAAACACAAAGCGGAAATACCACCTATCGTTTTTAAACGTTGTCGATACATCGTCGGTGAAATAGCGCGCGTTGAAGCCGCTTGCCTTGATTTGAAGCAGCACGATTTAGTAGCTTTTGGCAAAAAAATGTTTGAAACACATAAAGGGCTTTCAGAAGATTATGGGGTGAGTTGTGAAGAATTGGACTTCTTAACAGCTATGAGCTATCAGCTATCAGCTTTGAGCCTTCTCGGGATAGCTCAAAGCTCAAAGCTCATAGCTCATAGCTGTTACGGTGCACGCATGATGGGTGGTGGTTTTGGCGGTTGCACTATTAATTTGGTAAAAACGGAAGCGATTCCTGAATTTGTTGATTATATGCGCAAAGCCTATTTAGAAAAATTCAATTTGGATTTAAAGACGTATGTGGTTACTATATCAAACGGTACTCAATTAGTTGTTCGTTGATAGTTGATAGTTGTTCGTTTAAGAGCAGCTTTTAACTATCAACGAACAACTATAAACGAACAACTAATATGTTTAATTTAAACGAACATCCTCATCGCCGATACAACCCTCTGACAGATTCGTGGGTTTTAGTATCGCCGCACAGAAATAAAAGACCATGGCAAGGACAGGTTGAAAAAAACGCAGCCGATGCACGCCCTGCGTATGATCCGACGTGCTATCTATGCCCAACTAACAAGCGGTCGAATGGTGAAATAAATCCAAATTACCCAACCGTTTTTTCTTTCGAGAATGATTTTGCAGCGCTAACGAGCTTTGAGCCATCAGCTTTGAGCTTTGAGCCTCCAATCGCGAGCAGAAGCTCACAGTTCACAGCTCAAAGCTCAGAGCTGATGGTTGTTCAACCCGAACGCGGTATTTGTCGCGTCATTTGTTTTTCGCCGCGCCACGATTTAACTATTCCAGAAATGCCCGTTTCAGATATCAGAAAAGTTGTCGATTTGTGGTGTAGCGAATACGAAACGCTGGGTAAAAATACATTTATCAACTCCGTGCAAATCTTTGAAAATAAAGGTGCCATTATGGGATGTTCTAATCCACATCCTCATGGACAAATTTGGGCGCAAGAATCTATTCCAGATGAACCGATGAAAAAACAAAAAGCGCAAATTAAATATTTCAAAAAACATGGAAGCACACTACTTTCCGATTATATATCAGAAGAATTAAAATTAGAAAAGCGCATTGTTTATAGCAATGAACATTTTGTCGCGCTTGTTCCGTTTTGGGCAGTTTGGCCCTTCGAGGTAATGATTATCCCTATTCGACCGATGGCGCGCATTACAGATATGACCGATGCGGAAAGAACTGCCTTTGCAGAAGCGTACAAACAAGTAACTATGCAATACGATAATTTGTTCCAAACCTCTTTCCCGTATTCAGCAGGAATACATCAAGCACCTTCTGATGGTAAAGCATATCCCGCTTGGCATTGGCACAAAAGCTTTTTTCCGCCGCTGTTACGTTCGGCAACAGTGAAAAAATTTATGGTAGGGTATGAAATGTTCGCTAATCCACAACGCGATATTACAGCCGAGCAAGCGGCAGAAAAGTTAAAAGTGAAAAGTGAAAAGTGAAAAGTGAAAAGTGAAAAGTGAAAAGTGAATCAAGCAACTTTTCACTTTTCACTTTTAATCGTTTACCAACTTTTTCAATTTAGAAATACTTGCACGCACTTGATTGCGCGCTAATGAGTTAATGAGCCAAGCTGGAATTTTACCATTTGGGTCAGCAAAAGCAACGTATTCCATTTCGATATCACCCGTAGCCATTTTTTTAAAAAACCAAGCTGAACGCGCATTTTTTATTCTTATAAAATTAGACCTAAGTGCCACAGAGCTATTCTCTAAGGTTTCAGAGACATACGAATACGTCGAATCGGTTGAGTGGGTAGTGGTTTTAGTCACTATATCACGGTCTTTTACGCCGACCGGCATTTTATAACTGTAGTATTCTAAAGAAGAATTTTTATCAAGTTGCGCTAATAAGCGCGCTTCTTTGCAACTTTCGACCATTTTTTTGGCAGTTTCAATATCTTCCATTACCTGCTGAAGGTGCTTGAAATCACCATTAAATTTATCAACAACTTTAACTTCTTTTATGGGCGAATAGGCACATTCGCGCATGTACATTTTGTACGTACCCGATTCGTATTTCAGTTTCCATTCCTTACAATCAATGGATGATTGAGCAGAAGAATAAAATAGGGAGAAGAAAGAAAATAAAAGTAGTCCTATTCTCATACCGTTTAATTTTAGTTATTGATACGACGAGTGAATCAAATTTATATTTTAGCTGATAGTGTTTCAACGTTTTTGTTAATTCTTAATTTTTGTTTTAAACTTTGTTTTTTTCATCTACCTTTACTGAAAATAAATAAACCACTTTTTTCTATGAGACCAAAATCTATTCTATCTGTATTTTTATTCTTCTCATTTCTCACAACCCCATTTGCACAAAACTATAAAATCGGCGTATTCGATACAGCAGTTGATGTGGGCAAACCTAAATTAGCGGGCAGTTCGAGTTATAATCCTGTCAATCAAGATTATACATTGCGCGGTGCTGGTTATAATATCTGGTTCAATCGCGATGAGTTTCACTATGTCGCCAGCAGAATCTCAGGCGATTTTATCGTCACTGCCGATTTTGAATTTCCTAATCCAATTGGTAAAAATCCGCACAGAAAATTTGGTTGGATGGTGCGCGAAAATTTGAACGAAGATGCCGCGCACATTACAGCCACGCATCACGGTGATGGTTTAACAGTAACGCAATGGCGCGTTATGCGCGGTGCTTTTATGCGCGACCCTGAAGATGAATTATTTTTTCCGAAGAAAAAAGCGCGCACCATTCAACTCGAGCGCAAAGGTAATGTATATACCATGCGCATTGCCAATTACGGCGAACCGCTGCAAAGTTATGGTTCGGTAACGATGGAAAACATTGGCAAAAATCCTTACGTGGGTATTTTTGTTGGTTCACATGACGCTGATATGATTGAAGAAGCACGAATTTGGAACGTCCGCATTGACAAACCGATGCCACCTACGTATAGTTTTTACGGAACAGACACGCTCGGCAGTCGTCTGGAAGTAATGAATGTTTTTACAGGCGAACGCAAAATAATTTACGAAACACCCATAAAAATTGAAGCGCCGAACTGGATGCCTGATGGCAAAAGATTATTATTCAATAGCAAGGGTTCAATTTGGACAATTCCCATTGAAGGGAGTACGCCGCCAACACAAATTAATACAGGTACAGCAACGAGAAACAATAATGACCACGTTATTTCATTCGATGGAAAAATGATCGGCATCAGTAGCCATCGCACAGGATTGCCTGGAGGAGGTTCAACTATTTATGTTTTACCACTTGGGGGTGGCGAACCGAAACTCGTAACGGACAAAACACCATCATATCTACACGGATGGTCATTGAACAATAAGGAAATTTATTTTACGGGGCGCAGAGATACAAATCCGAATTCTATGTTCCATATTTTCAAAACGAATATTGAAACAGGTGCCGAAACACAACTCACGCATCAAGAATTTGGTTTGACTGATGGTCCCGAAGGTTCTCCTGACGGAAAATATGTTTATTTTAACGGCAGTATGACGGGTACAATGCAATTGTGGCGTATGAAAAATGATGGAACGAACCAAGAGCAACTCACTTTTGATGAGAATAATAATTGGTTTCCACACGTTTCACCCGATGGGAAATGGATAGCGTATATTTCTTTTAACGACGCAATTAATCCAACGGAACATCCGCCTTGTAAAATCGTCAGTCTAAAATTAATGCCAGTCAATGGCGGATTTCCCAAAACGATTGCCTATTTATACGGTGGTCAAGGTACAATTAATACGCCATCGTGGTCAGCCGATAGTAAAATGATTTCGTTTGTGAGTTATTCTGGGAGAGTTAAATAAGTATCGGCAATTATCTGTCCCTGTATTAAACTTGCGAAATAAAGGGTAATTTAACCACAAGGAACACAAAGAAAATCACAAAGTTCACAAAGTTCACAAAGTGCTTATCGAACTTAGTGTACTTTGTGATTTTCTTTGTGTTCCTTGTGGTTAAATTATCTACTTGCCACTAACTTAATATATTTGTGATGATAAAATCAAGATTAATAGCCGTTTGCTTATTGTACTATTTTGCGAGTTTTAAAACTTTGAGTGCGCAAGTTAACATCGCATCAGCGTTTGATATGGCAGCGAAGCAATACGAAGGCATGCTCGCAACGCATCAAGACGCAACAAAAATCCCTTGGTCGATTAATAAAGACAGCACACTCCACGATAGAGAGTCGAGTTGGTGGTGCAGTGGATTTTTTGGCGGCTCTCTGTGGTATTTATACGAATATTCCAAAGACCCAAAATGGAAATCTGCAGCCGAAAAATGGACGATGGCGCTCGAAAAAGAACAATTCAACACAGGAACACACGATTTAGGGTTCATGCTTTATTGCCCTTTCGGCAATGGTTATCGACTCACGAAAAATGAGGATTATAAACAAGTGATGCTGAATGGTGCTAAATCGCTCGCTACGCGATTCGATCCGAAAGTGGGTGTCATTAAATCGTGGAACAAATTTCGAACATTCGATTATCCCGTTATCATCGATAATATGATGAATTTAGAATTTTTGTTTTGGGCTACTAAAGCATCAGGCAATAAAGATTTCTACAATATTTGTGTCACACATGCCGATAATACGCTTAAAAATCATTACCGCCCAGATAATAGCAGTTATCACGTTGTTTGTTATGGTCCGAATGGAGAAGTATTGGCAAAAAAAACAGCACAAGGTGCAGCTGATGAATCGGCTTGGTCACGCGGACAAGCCTGGGGATTGTATGGTTATACTGTCATGTATCGAGAGACGAAGGACAAAAAGTATTTACAAGAAGCCCAAAAAATCGCTGCATTTATTTTAAACAATCCTAACCTTCCTGCCGATAAAATACCTTATTGGGATTTTAGCAAACCCAATGAAGAACGGGACGCATCAGCTGGTGCTATAACTGCTTCGGCTTTGTTAGAATTGAGTCAGTACATTAAAGGCAAACAAAAAAAGAACTACATCGCACAAGCTACTAAAATGCTTGAAACGCTTTCGAGTCCCGCATTTAGAGCAAAAGTGGGTGAAAACAAAAACTTTATTTTAATGCACAGTACTGGACATAAACCACAAAACAGCGAAGTGGATGTACCCATCATTTATGCAGATTATTATTATTTGGAAGCGTTGCTGCGGTTATCTGCTTTAACCTATTAGGTACGAAGCTTCTAATAGGTTAAAGCAGATAATGGTTAATGAAAAAAAATTAACCATTATCAAATTAACCATTAAAATTTTACAACTTCCCAATACGCTTTTTTAGGTTGGTGATTTTGGTCGAACAAGAGCGGGAAATCTTTCCTTCCTTGAACCGGAAAATTATCTAACCACGAATATTTATCCGATAGATTCCAAAACGTCACTCCCGAAATGACATCTTTATGTTTTCTGAAAATTTCAAAAAGCATTTTGTAATGTTCTGCTTGTTTTTGTTCCATATCGGATGTGTATTCTGCTTTACCTCTGAAAGGTTCTTTGCTGCGTTCATGCTGTTTCGAGTAAACAGAAACATCCAATTCTGTAATTTGAACTTTCAAACCCAAAGATGCAAATTTTGTAATAGATTCTTCTAATGCTGAAGCAGTTGGCTCATACAAACTCCAATGTCCTTGCAAACCTACACCGTTAACTGGTACACCTTTTTCTTTCAAACTTTTTAAGAGTTGGTAAAATTTTTCGCGCTTAACGGCGTTTTCAGTATTATAATCGTTATAAAACAATTGTGCGTTCGGGTCGGCTTGGTGAGCATATTCAAAGGCTTTTTCGATATATTCTGGTCCAATAATCTCAAAAAATTTGGATTTTCTATAAATGTTAGTGCTTGTATCGGGCACTGCTTCGTTCACAACATCCCACGCGTAAATAGTTCCTTTATATCGCGTGACGACATCCGTAATATGTCTTTTCATTCGTGCTAAAAGCACATCCTTGGTTACTTGTTTACCTGTAATTGAATCGATAAAAAACCATTTGGGCGTTTGATTATGCCAACACAGTGTATGTCCACGCAATTTTATGCCGTTACTTTTTGCGAAATCGGCAATCTTATCAGCATCAACCCAATTGTATCTATTTTCCTCTGGGTGAATAGGCGCAATCTTCATAGCATTTTCAGGCGTTAAGCTATTGAATTGTTGAAGAATTAAGGACAATTGCGCACCCGAATCTAACATTCTTGGATTTACTGCCACACCGATAGGGAAATAATTTTTGTAATAATCTTTTAAGCCTTTATCCGAATTTTGGCTCTGAGCTAATAAAAAACTCGGCAAGCAATAGAAAAAGAAAATGATTTTTGAATATTTTTTCATATTTTAATAGTTTGAATTGAAAGACCATCTTAGTGATATTTCCCGCAGAATTCGCGAACTTTCTTAGACTTTTAGTTACTTTCCTTTCCCTACTTGTAGGGATGAAGTCTGCGGGAAATTTGGCAAGTATTTAGCTCTAGCTGAACAGTAATTGAATAAGGTATTTAAACGCGCTAATTATTGAAAAGTCCTTTTTGGAGCTTAGGTTTGTTTTTTAAAAAGTAATACATGATTGAAGCACCAAAGAAATTATTGCTACTCGCAGATTCAACACCACTAAAATAGTAAGTGCCAAAGAAAATGTTGTACGACAATTTCTCACTGGGCGTATATTCAATACCTGTAGTAAACTCTGTCATAATGTTTTGTTTAGCACCGAAAACGTATCCTAAACCAATGGTGAGTGTATTAGTAAAATTCCCTTGTTGAAATATATTCAGGTTCGGTCTTATTTCGAGATAAGTCGTAGTATCGCCACCGAAACCTTGACCTAAACTGGTCTTGCCAAGGTCGAGACCTACACTAAATACTTGCCATTGTAACCCTAACTCAATATCTGGAGTTGCGCGTTGCGCAAAAGTACCATTGCCTGTATAAAATCCAAAAAAAGGAGAAATGTAAAATTGTGCTCCAGAATCGGGACTTTGAGTTATATTAGAGTCTTTTTGTGCCACAAGAAGTATTGGAAAAGCGAATACAATAATTAAGCTTAATAATTTACTCATGTAAAAATAAGTTCTAAATAGGTTAAAATGGACGTTCGGGGAACTTTGAAAATTCCCCGAACGTGGATCTACTTCAAAGTACCAATCAAACTTTCGCGTTTATCAGGCGTATTTTTAGAATTTTCAGACACACTGTTTAAGAACGTCACTGAAACCTTCTCATCTCTAAAAGTAAAAGTCAGTTTATCACCATGAATAGCTTCTACAAATTTTAAATTAATTTGTAGCGTATTCTCGTTCATCCAAGTTCCTGTAGCTGCTATTTTTGAAGTCACATCGGTGCG
>JAYWBA010000140.1:0-5250 GCA_043781915.1 Saprospiraceae bacterium | reverse complement strand
CAAAAGGCAAGGGCAAAAGGCAAATTTTCAAAGGGCAAAAGGCAAATAGCAAAGGGCAAGTTTATTTTTACCTTTTGTACTTTGAAAATTTGCCTTTTGATATTTGCTCTTTGCCCTTTGCTTTATGTCTTTTTTATTTTACGTCTTCCACACCGGTAATAAAATAAGGTGTTTCGCCACGCCAAAAAAATGTTTTCATATATTGTTTGTAATGTAAAGTTACGCGTTGCCCATGTTGTTCTGCTTTTTTAAGTGCGTCAATGGTGGCTTCATTTCCATCAGAAGAAAAAAGCCAAATATTACCACCATTAATAGTTTGGGTTGGATCGGCAGGCGTTACAAAACTCGACATCTGTAATTCACCTTCCCATGTTTTGAAAACATAACCTTTATGACTCAGCTTACGAACAGTGCCTGTGCGTTCTCCATCGCTTAATGGGTAATACAATACGAAGGCAGAATACGCTGCACCTAATGCTAAAAATAATAGAGCAATTAAAAGTACCCGCCTGCGCCAATGCGAAGGTGCTTTAGTTGTTGTAGTAGTAGTGTTATTTTTGTTTCCGAAAAGAGCCATGTTTAGTAATTTTTAGTAATGAATTGCAAATGTAATCAGAATTTTTAGTCTCTACAAATAGGAATTCAGAATCGCGATTCAGATAATTCTCTAATTCTGAAAATTCTGATCAAAAAAAGCGCGCAAATCGGTCAGTATAGAATAGTTTTTGGCATACTGTTCATTTAGATTTTGTGCATTGAAATCGAAAGGAATAGCCTTGTTTTCCGGATTGAGTGTCGTATGTGGCAGAATGGATGATTTTAAAATTGGTAAAATTGCATTTGCCGAACCGATATAACCCACCCATGTATGCGTGTTTTTCAAAACTTTCCAAGCAGATGCTGTAAAATATTTTGCATTTTTAGAATTTACTAAAACTAAAATAGGCGAGATAATTAAAACGAATATAGCTAAGGCTATGTCAACCAAACGTTTATTGCGCTTCGACGCATTTGTGGCAATTTGAAACGGCTCTGAATCGTCAAAATCTGCGCGCATATTTTTATCAGTACTGCCAATTAATATACTTGAATCAGGATTTAAGATACTCAACTGCATTTTTGGGGCGTGCAACTGCTCGAATAGCTCGATGATTTTTTGATAGGGTAGTGAGACTGCGCAAAAAATGATTTCATCAGGTTGATACAAACGCACTATTTCTTTAAGTGCTGAGATGTTCCCCAAAGATGATTCTTCCACATCTTTTTCCCCAAGATTGACTGACCCTAAATGATCGCCCAAAGCATTTCTCTTCAACCAAATATTTTTTGCGCGAACTACTTCTTCGCCATCACCGACGACAATAAGTTTTCGATGCGTTTTGTTTTCCTCAATCAGTAAATTGGGATTTATTTTCGATGCCAACCAACGTACAAAAACTGTTGCACAAAATGCCCAAACGGCTCCTAATAACAACATCATTCTCGAAGAACGATATGCTAAACTGAGTAAACCATATACAGAAGCGTTTAAAATTGTTCCGATTAGAATACCGCGAAAAACACGCCGCATAGCCATCGGATTATCGTAACCACCACTGAAAAAAACAGAACACAACCAAATAGCTGTATAAATAAAAGCATTGATGAAAAAAATGTGCGGTTTAATATAATCGCTATCGGAAAAATAGAAATTTGACCATGCGCTTCTTAAATAAAAAAGCCCTGCTATGATTAAAATAGTATCGAGCAGTGGGAGGAAATTGGATTTAAAAAAATAAGAAACCAAAGTAATAAGTGCACGAAACCAAACAGCTATTTGAATGAGTGCGATATACAACCAAGCATTGCTTCGCGGCAGGTTTTTGCGCGCAAAAATGAGCATAGCGTTGTAAAACGTACGCACGTAATTCAAACTCCCTTTTTTTGTCGATTCACCTTTGTAGTGAATAATTTTTGTATCGGCTAAATAGAAGTTTTTATAACCCGCTTGAAGAATGCGATAACTCAAATCAATGTCTTCACCATACATAAAGTACGATTCATCGAGTAAAGTACCCATTTTTTCTATCGTGCTTCGACGTAAAAACATAAACGAGCCGACTAAAATCTCCACTTCGTTCGATACATCGGCTGGAAGATGACCTAAATAATAATGATTTAAGGTTTTAGATTTTGGAAAAAAACGCGATAACCCAAACGCTTTGCAAAATGCAACCCAAGGCGTGGGAAATCCGCGTTTGCTTTCAGGTAAATACTTCCCGCTACCATCAATTGCTTTTACGCCTAAACCGCCGATAGTGGAATCAGCATCCATTTTTGCGATACACTTTTGAAAAGTATTTTCAGAAACGACGGTATCCGGATTGAGCAGCAAGATATAATCACCCTTGGTTTGAGCGTAAGCTTGATTATTTGCAACGGCAAATCCGACATTTTTTTGATTTTGAATGAGATTTATATTAGCAAAACGCGAAGTAAGCATCGCGATAGAAGTATCTGTAGAGTTATTATCGACAACAAAAATTTCTGTTTCAATTCCTTGTGCAGCGCGTTGCACCGAAAGTAGCGCTTGCTCCAAGAAATGCCGAACGTTATAATTGACGAGTATGACGCTTAACTTCATGTTGCGAAAATAACTCGAATTCATAGAATTTGAAGAATTTTTAGAATTTCTCTGTTAGATAAACACATAATTCTTCAAATTCTATGAATTCGAGTTATTTTCGCACAAAAAAAACGAATGTCGAAAACTAAAACTGAATCGTCGGAACTATCTTATACTTCTGCTATGTCGGAATTAAAAAAAATTGTCGAAGCCATTGAGCGCGGCGATGTTGAAATAGATGCGCTGCAAAAAAATTTAGAGCGCGCTAACTTTTTGGTTTCTTACTGCCAACAAAAATTAAGAACACTAGAGGGGGCGTTGACCAAGGAGCTTTGAACTGTTTTGATATTTAGTGAACGTAATCCCCAAAAAAGCATTAATTTGGTGAATGTATTCCCCAAATTTAGTTAAATTTGCAAAATCTAAATTTTTTGCAATGATTTTAAGAGGATTATTCTGTTATTTCTAAAGAAAATTTTGACGGTTTTTTACTGGACTAAACTCTTCTTTCATCAAAAAATCCGAAAGGATTTTAACATTTAATACATCATTAAGAAATTTTTTAACGCGCATAGCGTTATATTTCTCGTTAATAGTGTTAAAATTGTATTTGATATAAAAATTACACAACAATTCAATCGGACTACTTTTTAAAAATACCCTTTCACAAAAATATTCGCTTTATGCATAAGCAAAAATTCATACTTTCTGTTTTATTTTTATTGCCAGCGAGTTTCATATTCTCGCAGCAAACGGCAGCGTTCACTGAAGCTGATGCGGCGTTCAAACGCGGCATGGATTTTTACGACAAAGGTATTTACAATGTGGCTATCCAAGAGTTTACTACCTCGCTCAATCAGTTGCGACCAACAGTTGAGCCTGAAACGCGTTTATTGCGCGGTAGAGCTGAATTGTATTTGGCGAAATCTGCCGTTCGAGCTAATCAGCCGAATGCAGAGCAACTCATGCTCGATTACATTCGGACATATTATCCCGATCCTTTAGCAAGTGAAGCGGCGTTGGAAATGGGCGATTTTTATTTCAACCAAAATAAAGTTGAAAAAGCACTGTCTTTTTATGAAAGCGTTCCAGCGAGTACGGTTTCACCAGTTTTACGCGATGAATTGGCTTTTAAAATTGGTTATAGTTTGTTTTTGCAAAAGAAATTCCCACAAGCGAAAACACAATTCATGAAGCAGAAAGAAAACCCGACCGCACCGCATTTTACGGAATCTAATTATTACTATGGGTTGTGTGTGTTTTACGAAAATAATTTAGACGAGGCGGCTAAATCTTTTTTACGCATAAAAGATAGTAAACAATATGCGGGTATTGTGCCTTATATTTTGGTTCAGGTTTATGCGTCAAAAAAAGATTACGACAATGTTTTGCGCTATGGTTTGGAGGCTGCTAACAACCCAAAATTTAAAAACTATAAACAAATAAATCAATTGGTGGGTCAAGCGTATTTTGAAAAACGCGACTTCGTCAATGCTGAAAAATATTTAACGGTGGGCGCGGATGGCAATAATGCGATGCGCGAAGAAGATTTTTACCAACTTGGTTTCTGCCAACATAAAAACGGACATTACATCGAAGCGGCGCAAAATTTAGAAAATTTGAACAGAGCGGAAAATGTAACAGGTCAAAATGGTATGTATTTGTTGGGCGATTGTTATTTGCGCCTCGGCGATAGAAATAAAGCGAAACAAGCTTTCGCACAAGCTGCCAAACTCAATTTCGATTTACCAACCCAAGAAGAAGCACAATGGAATTACGGTAAACTGTGTTACGAATTAAAACAAACCCAAGAAGCTGTTGATGCTTTACAGGCTATTCCACCGCGTGGAAAATATTATAACGATGCACAAGCATTACTCGGCGATGCGCTTTTACAAACGCGCGATTTCGATGGTGCTATAAAGGTGATGTCGAACGCGACATTTAAATCGCCTAAATTGCGCGAAACTTTGCAAAAAGCGAATGTGTATCGTGGTATGGAATTGTATCAGAAAAACGATATTGTGAACGCTAAGCGTTATTTTGAAAGTTCTTTGCTCGATGCACCTGATGTAACGACCAAAACAATGGCAGAATATTGGCTCGCTGATATAGCACACCAACAAAAAGATTTCGCAGGTAGCCAACGCTATTTGAACGGTTATTTTTCTACGGCGCGCACTTTAAAAAGTTTGCCTCCCGAATCGGCCGTTTTTTCAGCTAATTATCTCAATGGTTATAATAATTTAAAACAGAAAAATTACACGGCGGCTCAAACCAATTTTCAAGATTGTTTGACAAGTTTGCGTGCTAATTGGGATTATATCAGTAATGATGGATTGAAAAATCAAACTTTAGGCGATGCGACATTGCGTCTGGGTGACTGTTTTTTCAAGAGAAATCAGTACGATAATGCGAATAAGTATTATAACGAAGCGATCAAAAATAATTATGCGGGTGTGCCGTATGCGCTCTATCAACAAGGAATTATTTTAGGTTTGCAAGGTAAGCCAGTTGATAAAGTACTTTCGCTCGAAAAAGTGGTAAATAATTATCCAACTTCAGAATTTGCACCGATTGCGCTTTTAGAAGTCGGTTCTACCTATTTAAATATTAATCAGCTCGATCAAGCGCAAGCTGCTTTG
>JAYWBA010000139.1:0-14490 GCA_043781915.1 Saprospiraceae bacterium | reverse complement strand
CAATCCGCATTGCAGCTTTCGCGAATATCGATTGGTTACTGCCATCGCCATGTACAGCTAATGCTGAACTGCCAAAACCTGGCGATTTCAAGTTTGTTGAAATATTTGAAGCATATTGTGATAGTGCCAGAGCAAAAATGGTTAATCCATTTTTAAAAGGAGGTAAAGCGACACCCAAAGCAGTGAAACTGAAACTGTTATCATTACTGTAAGATGAGTTGCCAGCATCGAGTAAAACCGTATTCGAATCTCTATAAACCAATGAATAGTTTCCCCAAGTTGCACCGTCGCCACCCATACCAATTGAACGAACGCCTTTTTTAATCTGACCTGAAGCAAATTCACGGATTGAAAACTCAGGGCTTTGAGCAAAAATTGCGTTTGAATTTAATAGAAAAAAAATTCCCCAGAAAAAAAAGGATGCGTATCTATTTTGTCGCATGATGTGTATATTCAGAAAGCAAGAATTTATAAAACCAATATTGAAATTGGAGTTTTTAAAAATAATGGGCGAAAATACATAAAAAATTTGGAAATGCGAACTGCTTCATCGTAATATTGCGATAGAAATTTTTTATTAAAAATGGGTGCTACTAAATCGACTGAGTTTAACATTTCTGATAACAGAATAGCAAAATATGCGAAAGCGCTTTCGCATCCTGCACGTATTGCCATTTTAAACTTACTTATAAAAAAGAATGCTTGTATTTGTGGCGATATTGTAGAAGAATTACCTCTATCGCAGAGTACCGTTTCGCAGCATTTAAAAGAATTGAAAGAATCTGGTTTGATAAAAGGCGATATCGATGGAGTGAAAGTGTGCTATTGTATTGATGAAGTGGAATGGAATATTGCCAAAAATTATTTTTCAGAACTATTCAAAGGTTATTTAGAAGCTGCTAAAAAATGTTGCTAAAAAAAATTTACATTCAATCATCGTTATATTGCGATTGATTTTCTTGAAACTTTAAACATGAAAAAGAAAATTTTAGTCTTGTGTACTGGCAACAGTTGCCGAAGCCAAATTGCAGATGGCTATTTAAAATTATTTGCTGGAGACCGTGCTGACATTTACAGTGCAGGTATTGAAACACATGGCGTAAATCCAAGAGCTATTGCGGTAATGTCCGAAGATGGCATTGATATTTCGCAGAACACTTCGAACAATGTGAATGAATATTCAGAAGTAAACTTCGGTGTAGTTCTTACTGTTTGCGACAATGCAAACGAACGCTGTCCAATATTCCCTTCACACGCTAAAAAATTTCACCATAATTTTCCAGACCCCGCAAAAGTTGTTGGTTCTGAGGAAGAAATTATGAATCAATTTAGAACAGTGCGCGAAATGATAAAAACTTATTGTAAAAATCTTATTGATAATGTTTTATAAAATTAAAAAACAATGACAATTTCAGAATTAAAATCGCATTTAACCGATACTGATTCGGTGAATTTTAAATTGCCTAATGGTAAAAGTGTTCCTTCTCATTTTCACATAACTGAAGTGGGTTTAATTACGAAACATTTTATTGATTGTGGTGGAAAAGTACGGCTGGAAAGATCTGCTAATATACAAATTTGGGTTGCTGCTGATTTATTGCACAGATTAAAGCCTAAAGGGTTTTTAAATATTCTAGATATTTCCAAAAAAATTTTAGGAGATGATAATTTAGATATTGAAATAGAATACCAAACTGATACAGTTGGAAAATACGGCTTAGATTTCAAAAATGGTGATTTTGTTCTCACTTATAAACAAACCGATTGTTTGGCAAAAGAGAATTGTGGGATTCCGTCGCCAAAAAAAATTATGAATGCTTTAAAACTTGAAGTAGTGGGCAGCAATTGTTGCTCACCTGGTGGTGGATGTTGCTAAAATGAATGCTGAACTAAAAGATACAAAAAATAAAAATGGAAATTAGAAACATGTTGTCTTTTGATTGGGAAGCCGTAAAAGAAATTTATGAATTAGGCATTGCAACAGGTAATGCTACTTTCGAAACTTCTGCACCCAGTTATGAAAGTTGGGATGCAGCGCATCTAAAATTCGGAAGGTTAGTTTGTACAATTGATGAAAAAATTGCTGGTTGGACTGCGATTTCAGCTGTTTCTAGTCGCTGTGTTTATGGTGGCGTAGCAGAAGTGAGTATATATGTGCATCCCAATTTTCAAAAAATGGGTGTCGGTAAATCGCTATTAAAAGTACTTATTTCAGAAAGTGAAAAAAATAATATTTGGACCCTTCAAGCAGGTATTTTCCCTGAAAATGAAAGCAGTATAGCGCTACACCAAAAATTAGGGTTTAGAATTATTGGTTTCAGAGAACGCGTTGGAAAATTGCACGGCGTTTGGCGAGATACCCTGCAATTAGAAAGGAGAAGTAACGCAGTTGGAATAGATTGACTCCATTTAATTTATCTTTCTTAGGTTTTAAGTAATTTTTTAGCTAAAGCAGCTAATTTATCAACATAAGCTATATCAAGCACAATCGAACTAAAGCGAAAACTCATACCAAGGGTTTTTGAAGTTTCATCTAAACCGAATCGAAATACAAAATGTCTTTTCCTTAAATTTTGCTCAAGCCCCAAATTAGGTTGTTGATGTAGTATTAACATTGTTCAATTTATTTTCTCTGTGTCGAATATTTCCAACCACATTTACCAAAGCACCTTATTTATAATGCTATCAAAAAAACATGAAAATGATATAACGTATTTTCGAAATTGTATAACAAATTTTACAATATAAATATTCAACTTTGGTAGATAAAAATATTTATTTACTTAAAGCAAATAGAATATGAAAAATGCTTCACAGACCAAACTTAGAGAATCCCATTCTGTGAAAGTCAATAAAGAATAAAAAAGTGTGTTTGTTTAAAGTTTAGTTTGAAATTAGTTAGCGCTTTCGGTTTGGACCGAAAGCGCTTTTTGTTAATCTGTCCGAGATTTAAGAACTTAAAATGACCCCAAGCCGCGTAAAATCCGTAAATCATGAAACCTTTTTCCAAAATTGTATAATGCATCAACTTTAAAACTGCCGTAACTTTGAGTTAACAAAACTGCAAGAAGGCGTTCTTATTAATTTTATTTTTTGCAAAACTCTATTAAATAAAACTTTAAATCATGAAAAATAATATTTTAGTACCCGTAACGCTGTTATTAATGGCAAAACTTTTACCATCTTGTGATAGTAAAAATAACGATACAGAACAAAATCAAACAGGATATTCAACATCTGAAATGAATCGTAGTGATTCGATAAAAGCTGTGCAATTAAAAGCAAAAACTGCGATGGCTCAGGTATTAAACAATACTGATGTTAAAATGAACGAAAAAATGATGACGGGCGATTTCGATTGTGATTTCGCTGATATAATGACAACTCACCACCAAGAAGCCATTGATATAAGTGAAATTGAAATTCTTAGAGGTAACGATACCGAGTTAAAATCGATAGCACAAACTATACTCGATTCACAAAAAAACGATATAACTGAATTGGGTCAATTCGTTGAAAATTATAGAATTATTGACCCAGAAAAACAGAAATACGACCCCCACTATGAATTGACTGAAACCATGAAAATGATGGTTAAAAAAATGAACAGTTTAAAAATGACGGGTAATTCGGACAATGATTTTGTTGCACTAATGATACCGCACCACCAAAGTGGTTTAGAAATGGCAAAAGATGAAATTTCGCACGGTAAGAATAGCAAAATTAAAAAAATTGCGCAAAATATTGTAGAAGTACAATCAAAAGAACTGAATGCTTTTAAATCGTGGAAATCGAGTTTTAGCTATTCTCTGGCAAAATAAATGTAAATTTAGAACCAATATGGAGTTGGCTTTGTGCAAAAATAAAACCATGATGGTTTTCAACAATTTTTTTGCAAATTGAAAGACCAACACCTGTTCCTGTGTAATTACTATAGGCATGAGGAAGACGATAGAATAATTCAAAAATTTTATCGGAATATTCTGTTTCGAAACCTATGCCATTATCGCTCACAGAAATGGCATAATACATTTTATGTGCTTCTAAATTAAAATATGGATAATCTGTATCATGCACTTTTGCTGAAGAAATTTTGATTATCGATTGCGAATTGGATTTGCTATATTTCAATGCGTTTCCGATTAAATTGACAAACAATTGTTGAATTTGAAATGGAATAACTTTTAACCTTGGTAATGTTGTTGATTCAATTTCGGCATTTTTTTCGGCAATTAATTGGGCTAAATCTATTTTCGATTTTAGAAGTAAGTCGTTTAAATCTGTTGTGTGAAAAAGGTTTCCTACTTTGCTCACCCTTGAAAACATGAGCAAATCATCAATTAGTTGACGCATTCGGGTCGCTGAGGTGTTTATTTTGGTTAAGTATTCTTTTGTATTAGGAGAAAAATGAGTGGATTCTAAGTCGTTGAGCCTTGATATAGACATTTGGATTTTTCGTAAGGGTTCTTGCAAATCGTGGCTGGCTATGTGGTTGAAAGATGCGAGTTCGATATTGCTTCGTTCCAAATCGCGGTTTTTTTCTTCTAACTCTAAATTCAACAAACGCTCCTCGGTAACGTCAGCAAATGTGCCTATATTTTTAATTTTGCCTTCTGAGTTTATTAAAACCTTACCCAAAGTTTTAATATATTTCATTTCGCCATTTCTATTAAATATTCTGTAATAAACTGTGACAGCGTCTTTTTTTTGGCTTCTTAAATCATCACTCGCTTTTCCAACATGGGGTAAATCATCAGGATGAATTGATTCTCTAAATTTTTCTTGTGTAATTTCAAATGATTGAGGTTCGAAACCTAATAAAGCGTAATAATTATCTGAAAAACTAATTTTATTAGTTTCTTTGTCCCACATCCAACTTGCAAATTTACCAATTTGTTCTGCGTGTTGCAACAATTCGTTGGAAAGAAGTAATTGCTGGTTTTTCTGTTCTAAATCTAAATTAATCAAATGTTGTTCGGTTACGTCGCTCAAGATTCCAATAGCTACTTTTTCTCCTTGCTCATTTGGAAAAACTTGCGATACCGATTTTATGTAACGCAATTCACCATCTTTTCGAACAATTCTATAGAAAACAGTAATACTTTCCGTGCCTTTCAAGAATTTTTCACGCGCTTCTTGGACGATTTTCACATCTTCAGGATGAACAAAGCTGATAAACTTTTCTACTGTTGGTTCAAAAGCCTGGGGCTCATGACTCATTAATTGGTAATAATTATCCGAACGATGAATAGAATCGGTTTCTAAATTATAATACCAGGTGCTGAAATTACCAATGCGTTCCGCTTGATTGAGGGATTCGGTCTTTAGAAGTAATTCGCGATTTTTTATATACAAGGCATCGAAATCTAGACTAATTTTTATATAAGCGCCCATGAAAATGAGGAGGGCAAAAAATGCTAATCCCAAAGTGAGCATGGGTGTTAAATACGTTTCATCATTATATTTTTTCTTTCTGGCTTTGAGATAAGTTTTCTCTAAATCATCCATTTTATTAACCAGCACTCTAATATTATCCATTAAATTATTTCCTCTAAGCATAAATGAAAGTAATGTCGAAGAGTCATGTCTGTTTTTTAAGGCTGCATGGAAAAAAGCGTATCGCTGATCAATTAAATAATGTAGAGTATCCAAATTATTTTTTTGGATTATATTATCTGATGTTAAGTAGTGGAGTTCTCTAAATGAAACATCTGTTTTTAAGCGCGAATTATAGTAAGGTTGTAGAAAAACACTATCTTCAGTAATAATAAAACCGCGTTGACCTGTTTCTGCATCTTTTAAATACGATATGAGTTTTTCCAACTCCAAGGTCACTTTATACGAATGTATATACAAATTGGTTGATTCGGTCAGAGCGGCGGAATGTCTATAAGAGATACTTGAAATATATACGAGCAATATTAAAGCAAGAGCTGGCACTCCTTTAAAAAATTTTGGCGAAAAGATTTTTTTTTGAAATATCATAGCCGAAAGATTTTTTCTATAAACTCATTAAAAAATTAGCTCTATTCAAATCGGACGTCTGGTATTGCCACTGGGTGGTAATTACATTAGAAAGCACTTTTTTTAATTTCGAAAACTCTGTGGGTTTTTTAATATAAACGTTTGCACCTTTCACAAATGTTTCTTCAATTTCCTTTTCAGAAGCTGAGGTAGAAAAAATAGCAACTGCCATATTTTTTAAATGCTCATTTTTTTTAATTTCACACAAGCATTCAATGCCATTTTTATAAGGCATATTTAAATCAAGAAAAAGAACATGGGGTAATTTTAAGTTCTTTTGATTTAACCGACAAATTAATTCGGCACCGTCATTAACAGTTTCAACAATAGTTTTTATTTTTAACTCTTCCAACGCCGCAATAAAAAACAAGCGATCATCTTCATCGTCGTCAGCAAGAAGCACAAGAATCGAATCGTTTTGCATAAGTTTTGTTTTATCTTGTTTTTCGCCTGCCAAGGTAAAAAACATTTTCGGGCTTACAAAATTTTTTTTGAGTTTAAGAAATCTTATCTTACATCTACTCACTTTTTAGTAATAATTCCTTAAATAACTGAGGGTACTTTGAGACTATACCAACGAAACTTGCCAATTTTTCACACATACGCAAAAAAATTCATGACAATTTTTCAGAGAAATACTATTTTATTTGAAGGAATAAGTGAAAAAGTTGGGATTAATTAGTTTTTTAATTTTATCGCTTATATTTGTCATGAATTTTAAACCAACTTTTTAAAAAATATTCTATTCTAAAGAATGAAAAATTACGTTTCAGAGTTCCTCGGAACTTTTTTCCTCATTTTTTTTGGTACAGGTGCAGTTATCGTAAATCAAGAACTCGGAAGTGCGGGTGTAGTTACGCATCTTGGTATTTGTTTCGTCTTTGGATCTGTTGTTACTGCTATTGTTTATGCCCTTGGCGATATTTCTGGTGCGCACATTAATCCATCCATGACCATTGGATTTGGGTTTCTCGGTCTTTTCCCGAAAAAAGAGATACTACCTTATATTGCAAGCCAAATTGTTGGTGCGCTTGTAGCATCAGAAACTTTGCACCTCCTTTTTCCAAACAGCAATAAAGGATTAGGCGGAACGTATCCTTCAGGCACAGATGTTCAAACAATTATTATTGAAATAATTTTGACTTTCTTTCTTTTCTTTGTCGTTGTTTTTTGTTCTCAGGGTAAAAAAGAAATTCAAAATTATACGGGCGTTATGGCGGGATTGGTTGTTTTCTTAGAGGCAGCAGTTTGTGGACCCATCGAGGGCGCATCAATGAATCCTGCACGAAGTATTGGACCTGCTGTTATTTCTGGTAGGATTGATACGCTTTGGATTTATTTAATTGCTCCACCTATTGGCGCTATTTTAGCGGCGTTGACGTATAAATACTTAGCTGTGAGCAGTGAGCCTTGAGCTTTTAGCCTTCTCGCGAGTTGATATACGAGAAAAGCTCATCGCTCAAAGCTAATTGCTCATAGCTATAGTGTTGTTTTAACGCCTACCTCAACAGATAAAGAATTTATTTTATCGTTCAATGAGCCGATGCCATTGCTCGAAACTTGGTATTTCAAAACAGGTTGGGCAAAAACGGAAACACGTTTACCCAATTTATATTCAGTACCAAAACCAACATTGAGCGATAACAACGGGCGTGAAATAGAAGCAGTATTGCTATAACTTGGCAATTCTAATCTATCAGCCTTAATGTCTGGATTATAAACCCCTGCAGGAGCACCAGTTTGTAAAAAATTATCATTCACTCTTCTATTTTCATCAATTGCAAATATGGTACTGACGGTTGCACCTGCTAATGCGTAAACGCGAAACTTTTTATTACGATACAAGTTCTGTTTTACATTAATTGGAATACTGATAATATGAGCACTAATATCTTTGAGTTGATCGTATGTATAACCTGACGTAAAAGAACCCGAAATGTGAATTGTTTGATTAGGATTATACGTTTTTTCAGAATAAATTACGCCTGTTTCAATCTCAGTATTTCCTCTTTGAACAGAAACAACAGAACCCGTTGAAAAAGAGGGCTGATTTCTAATTTCTTCTCTTGTATCTCCATTTAAGATAGACTTAGTAGTAATTCTGTCATAGTTAATCATGGTAGCAATGCCAGCACGCCAAACATTTTTGGGTGTTTTAATCAAACCTACCAAAGGTATTTTAGTTTCCTTTAAATTTGGAACAGGTAATTGATTAAGCAACTGCACATTGCGATTCAACCAAATCTTATTTTCGATTTCCCTCAAAGAATTTGTTATCTCTTCATTCGATTGCTCGGAATTGGCAGCCGAAGAATTTTGCTTTACAAAGTCTGAACTAATTTGTTTTGAATTTAAACCCAATAAAGCCAACGGAGAAAAAGAAGACGAAGCATTGTGCTCGAGTTCAGATTCCGCTATGGCAAATTTCGAACGTTCCGTTTTGTTCAAGAAATTTGAAAATGTTTCAGCAACATTACTCCAAATTGACGATTGATTTGCGTTATTAGTTATGGCTGAAAGTTGATTTGTACCAATATTTTTTGTATTAGATTTTGAATTTGAATTACCTTGAGATGTCGAATTACTTACCACAGCATTATTTGAAGCTGTTGCTTCTCTTCGAGCTTCATCGTAGAGTTTTAAAACTGGGAAAATAGTTAAAATAAAAATAGCCGCTTCGAGAACGCGGTATTTTTTTAACCGCAACTGCCAACGCAAAAAGAAATTTATACGCGGTTCAAAAGCTTTCCAATGTTCTGGATTAAACTCTGTAGGTATTGATTTTAACTTTTGAGAAAATACAGCATCAAAGGCGCTGTCTTCATTTTCAGCGTCATCGAGGTGACTACTAATTTTTTCCCATAAATTAGACTGAGGTTCAAATTTCAAATCGGTTAAACGTTTACTTAAAGCACTGTTTAATTCTGTATCTTCTGCTTCAGACTTTGAAATTTTTGACTCTAAAACATTCCAACTTTCAGTAGTAGGCGTAAAATTTGATGCCGATAAGTTTTCTATCCGCGCTTTAATAATCTCGTCAAAATCTTTGTAATCTTCTTTGATATTTTTTTTCATACTAATCAGGTTTAATTTTAGGAGTTAGGTATTCTTGTAATTTCAGTCTTGCTTTAACTAAATTCGAACGCGAAGTGCTTTCAGAAATATTCAGTTGATCGCCAATTTCTTTATGAGAATAACCTTCGACTACATATAAATTAAATACAGTTCTATAAGACGTCGATAAATTCTGTATAGCCTCTAAAATATCTTTTTCCGAGCATTTACTAATAGCATCAGCATCGTAGCTTTTCAGTTCATAAGCGGTTTCGATATCTTCCGTTCGGCGCTTTACAGATTTGCGGTAGTAATCTATGGCAGTGTTCACCATAATTCGGCGCATCCAAGCACCAAGGGATGTGCCAATATCATACGTGGCAATGTATTTAAACACTTTTATAAAACCTTCGTGCATAATATCAATAGCATCGTATTCACTATTGGCATAGCGCATACAAACCGACATCATCGAGGAGTAATACTCTTCGTATAAACGTTTTTGCGCCCAGCGCTCATTATTTATGCACGCCTCTACGAAACTCCGTTCGTCACTTGCTAATGATAAAGTAAAATCCATAAAATGGTTTTAATGGTCGTTTGCATTATAACGTTTTAAGTGTGATAAATGCTGCCAGCACAAAATTGCAAATTTTTATTTAATTTGGCAATATTATTTAACAAAGGCTTAATAAAAAATAGTTTGCGCACATTTTTAATTTTCAAAAATGAAATTAAAGCATCAAGCTACTAAAGCTGCTGCTGAGAATATCGAATACGATAAGATAAATGGATACCGAGTTAAGGTTTGATTTTGGCTGAAAATATATATTCCAATTATTAGAAAGAAGCTATTACAAATAAATAACAAAAAAAAATTCGTTTCTAAAGCATTGATTTACAGCAAAGGTTTCACAGAGTATATCAATATACAAAAGCATAACTACTTGCACAGGAGAAGTTTAATATTGTATGTTTGCAACATTAATTAGATATTTTCTAATGAAATTAACTTTTATAAAAATTCATTCGACATGAAAAATTTAGTTTTAGCACTTGTTGCAACTGTAGGTTTTCTTTCTTTCACAACAGTAAAAACATCAACTTATAAAGTTGATACGCAGGTGAGTACTTTAGCATGGTTGGCTAAAAAAGTAACGGGTCAACACAACGGCACTATCAAAGTCGCAAGCGGCGCTTTGATGGTCAACAACAACAAAATTGAAGGTGGCGAATTCACTATCGACATGAAAACTATTGCTTGTTCCGATTTACAAGGTGAGTATGCTGGCAAATTGTTAGGTCATTTAAATGGTGACGATTTTTTTGCAGTTGATAAAAATCCAACAGCAACTTTAAAACTTAAAAAAGTGACTGAAACTAAAGTGGCTGGCACTTTCGATGTGGTTGCTGATTTAACTATTAAAGGCATTACTGATGAAGTTAAGTTTCCTGCACAAATCGCAGTTGATGCAAAACAAGTTAAGGCAACGGCAGATTTCATGGTTAACCGCACTAAATTTGGCATCAAATACGGTTCAAAATCGTTTTTTGCAAGCATCGGCGATAAAGCTATTTACGATGAGTTTAATCTGAAAGTGAATTTGGTTGCTAATAAATAGACCTTGATTTGAATTGATTCGAATATTAAGTGTACATAATCAGTCAATCAGATAAATCATTTTAATCAAAGTTCAAGATAGCGCGTTGAATATAATTTTGTATTCAATGCGCTATTCTATTTTAATATCTGTTAGAAGTTAGGCAAAAAAATTAAATTCTAAATTCCAAAAACACGTTCATATTTTTTACGTATTTGACATTTGCGTTTCAAGAAGTCTTAAATTTGCAGTTCTTAATTTTTTAAATAGCTATGCCTAATCCTACTGGATTTTTACTATATCAACGCGAAGAGCCTGCTTTGCGCGCCATTATAGACCGAATAAAAGATTATTCTGATGTTCATGTGTCACTTTCTGAATCTAAATCGATTGAACAAGCAGCGCGTTGCATGGATTGTGGCGTTCCTTTTTGTCATCATGCGTGCCCGCTCGGCAACATCATTCCCGAATTTAACGATGCTGTTCAACAGCACAATTGGCAATCTGCCTTTAATATTTTAGAAAGCACCAATAATTTTCCAGAATTTACGGGTAAAATTTGCCCTGCACCGTGCGAAGCGGCTTGTGTTTTAGGTATCAATCAGCCTGCGGTTACGATTGAACATATTGAAGAAAAAATTTCTGAAATTGCTTTTGAGCATGGTTGGGTGAAAGCAAAAACGCCAAAAACGCGCACTGGAAAAAAAGTGGCGATAATTGGTTCTGGTCCTGCTGGATTAGCTACTGCTGAACAACTCAATAAAGTAGGTCATACTGTAACTGTTTTTGAAAAAAATATTAACGTTGGTGGGTTGTTGCGTTACGGTATTCCCGACTTTAAACTCGAAAAAAATCTGGTCAAACGCCGCGTTGAATTATTGAAAGAAAGCGGTATTGAATTTGTTTTGAACGCCAATGTGGGTGACAATATAAAAACTTCTTGGTTGCAATCTGAGTTTGATGCGATTGTTGTTGCAACGGGCGCTACGGTTCCTCGCAGTTTAAATGTGCCAGGTTCTGATTTAAAAGGTGTTCATTTCGCCATGGATTATTTAGATCAAAACAACAAACGTGTTAATAACGAGCCATTTGTAGGCGAAGATATTTTAGCGACAGGTAAAAATGTCGTTGTAATCGGTGGGGGTGATACGGGTTCAGATTGTATTGGCACAGCAAATAGACACTTAGCCAAAAGTATTTCACAATTGGCATATCAGATTGAACCGCCGTTAGAGCGTCATTCTTCTACGCCGTGGCCGAGTTATCCACTCATGTTGCGCACTTCGAGTTCGCAAGAAGAAGGATGCGACCGTATTTGGGCAGTGCAAACAAAAGCATTTCTATCAGATGCCAATGGTAATATTCGCGCCGTACAAGTTATTGATGTTGATTGGGGAAAAGATGCGACTAACAAAAGAGTCATGATTGAAAAAGTGGGCTCTGAGCGTGAAATCCCCTGCGAATTGCTTTTAATCGCAATTGGTTTTTCTCATACTGAACATCATGGTTTGGTCGAACAATTAAATTTAGAAAAAGATGCACGCGGCAATATTTCAGAGAAGAATTTTAAAACCAATACCGAGAAAGTTTTTGTTGCCGGCGATGCTAAGCGGGGTCAATCGCTCGTTGTTTGGGCAATTTCGGAAGGTAGAGAATGTGCGAGAGAGGTTGATAGATATTTGATGGGCAGTTCTGTGCTTGAAACAAAAGATGCATAACGAATTAAACCTCGTAGGTTTTAAAAACCTACGAGGTTTTTTTCTCTATAATCCTAATAATTTACGATTTAACTTCTCATCCGCTTCACCGCCTGCAAAATCATCAAATGCTTTTTGGGTCACTTCGATAATGTGTTTTTGAATAAACGGCGCACCTTCTTTCGCACCTTGTTCTGGCGATTTTATGCAACACTCCCACTCCATCACAGCCCAACCTTTGTAACCATATTGCGAAAGTTTGGAAAATATAGTTCCAAAATCAATCTGCCCATCACCGAGAGAGCGGAATCTACCTGCGCGATCTTTCCAATCGGCATAACCTCCATACACTCCTACTCTACCGTTTGGTCTAAACTCCGCATCTTTTACGTGAAACATTTTGATGCGCTCGTGATAAATATCAATATATTCTAAATAATCAAGTTGTTGAAGCACAAAATGCGATGGGTCGTAGAGCAAACACGCGCGTTTGTGGTTTTTGACGTGTTTCAAAAACAATTCGTAACTCAAACCATCGTGTAAATCTTCTCCAGGGTGAATTTCGTAACACACATCTACACCTGCTTCATCGAAAGCGTTTAAAATCGGCGTCCAACGTTTTGCCAATTCTTTAAATGCTGTTTCAGCCAAACCTTTAGGGCGTTGGGGCCACGGATATACCGTATGCCACATGAGTGCACCCGAAAAAGTTGCGTGCTCCGTTAATCCCAAATTTTTAGAAGCCAACGCTGCATATTTTAATTGCTGTACAGCCCAAGCTTGTCGCTCTTTCGGTTTGCCGCGCTTATCGGCTGGTGCAAAACCATCAAAATTATCGGAATAAGCAGGATGTACTGCAACTAACTGTCCTTGTAAATGTGTTGATAGCTCAGTGATTTCAACGCCTTCAGCTCGAACAATGCCGAGAAGCTCATCGCAATATGTTTTAGACTCGGCGGCTAATTGTAAATTTATAAACCGCGCATCCCAAGTTGGAATTTGGACGCCTTTGTAGCCTAAACTTTTTGCCCAACGGCAAATACTTTGTAATGAATTAAATGGCGCAGTATCGTCTGCGAATTGTGCTAAAAAAATAGCAGGTCCTTTTATAGTTTGCATCGACTCAAATGAATTAAAATTAGAAATTTTGGTTTTCGATGCTAAATTAATTCGCATCGATGGAATAAATGTATTTGTAGCTGTAAACTTTCTGTAAAGTAGATAATTTTCGAAATTTATTGTATACATCGGGCACGAAAATTTTTATTTTTCTCAAAATCAATGAAATTCCACGCGCTACACCTACTTTTATGTTTTAAATCTTAATTCATGGAATTTCATTCTCTTTGCGCGCACGAATTACCCGAAAAGCGCACAACGCGACCACATGTTTTGCCCATTTATGCCACCTCGAGTTTCGATTTTGAATCTATCGACCAAGGGATAGATATTTTTAATGGCACGCAACAAGGTAATTCTTATTCGCGCTACGGCAATCCAACTGTTAGTGCTGTTTCCGATAAAATTGCTGCATTGGAGTCGATGGGTACAAATGTAGATGCTTCAGGTATTATGGTTTCATCGGGAATGGCTGCCATTTCATCTTTAGCTTTTGCTGTCTTAAAATCGGGTGACGCAGTTTTAACGCAAGGCAATTTATACGGAGGTACAACAGAATTATTCTATAAAATTATAGAACCGCTTGGCGTAGAAATAATTCTTGCCGATTTAAATTCTGCCGATGAAGTAGAAGCTGCGCTCAAAAAACATAAAAACATCAAGCTATTGTATTGCGAAACACCTGCAAACCCTACTTTGGCGTGTTTAGATATTGAAATGTTGTGTTCGTTAGCGCACGTACATAATGTCAAATTTGCGATTGATAATACGTTTTGCTCGCCATATTTGCAAAAACCTTTTAAGTTCGGCGCTGATTTCGTGATACACTCTACTACAAAATATTTGTGCGGTCATGGCACAACTATTTCTGGCTGTATTTTGGCGCGCGATGCGCAATTTATGAAAGATAAAATTTTTCCAGTCGTAAAATTAGCTGGTACAAACTGCTCGCCCTTTGAAGCGTGGCTTGTTAATTTAGGAATAAAAACTTTACC
>JAYWBA010000138.1:0-14602 GCA_043781915.1 Saprospiraceae bacterium | reverse complement strand
AACTCGCATTGATAGAATTTGAAGAATTAAACTCGCATTGATAGAATTTGAAGAATTAAACTCGCATTGATAGAATTTGAAGAATTAAACTCGAATTGATAGAATTTGAAGAATTAAACTCGAATTGATAATTCTATTAATTCTTCAAATTCTATCAATTCGAGTTACCTTTGTAACTTAAATCTACAGTTGCAATGAATCGCCCTGCAAAGTTCCTTTTATTTCCATTAGCTGCGTTATTTGGATTGGGCGTTTCGATGCGAAAATTCTTTTTTTCTTCAAAAATATTACGTTCCAGTAAATTTAGCGTCCCTATTATTAGTGTAGGCAATCTAAGCGTTGGAGGTACAGGGAAATCGCCCCTTGTCGAATATTTACTGCGCTTATTGACACCTTATATTCAAGTAGGATGTTTAAGTAGAGGTTATGGGAGAAAAACCAATGGATTTCGGTTTGTAAATATAGACGATTCTCCGGATTTAGTAGGTGATGAGCCATTGCAATTTAAGCGCAATTTTCCAGAGATAACTGTTGCAGTAGGAGAAAAGCGCTCATTAGCCATTCCGTTTATTTTACAAAACGAGCCTAATACACAAGCACTCATTTTAGATGATGCTTTTCAACACTTGTCTGTAAAGCCATATCTCAATATTCTTTTAACGACGTTTCAAAACCCGTACGCTACCGATTATTTATTGCCGGTCGGGAGTCTGCGTGAAAGTAGAAGTGCAGCAAAACGCGCCGAAATAATAATTGTTACAAAATCGCCCTCAAGTCTGAGTGATATAGAAATGAAAAATTTTGAAAAAAAATTAGGTGTTGAATCATATCAGCATCTTTTTTTTAGTTCGATTAGCTATGGTACATTGTATGCACTCAATGAACCGCGACATATTTTGTATTTAAAAAACGATATAGAAGTAGTTTTAATTTCTGGTATCGCCAATGCAGAACCTTTGGAGCAATACCTCAATCTAAATTCTAAAAAAACTTTGTCGCTTAATTTTGAAGATCATCACGACTTCGTAGAAGAAGATATTAATCAAGTCATTTCGATATACGAAAATTTGCAAATTGACAAAAAAATAATTGTCACCACCGAAAAAGATGCTACGCGGTTGCGAAAATTTTCCAAAAAATTTGATGAAAAAAACATCCCCGTTTTTGTTCAACCTATTCAAGTTGTATTTCATAAAAATTCGAAAATAAATTTTGACGACTTAATAAAAAATTACTTGTTAGATTTCAAAAACTGAATACAAAAACAGGAATGGTAGAAAGAATCGTTGAAGTACTTGGCTTAAAAAAAAGATCTTGGTATTTCGATTTGCCATTTGTTATTTCAAATCCTGAATTAAATAACAACAAGAAAAAAATTATAGGGTTAGATTTTTTTCACCCTCTTATTTCTCTGACGAAAATGATGAGGGCAACGATTTAATTTTTTGTATCGTCGAAACTCAACCCGAATTTTATGCTAGAGAGAAAGCGATGTATAAATTGATGAGCAGTGTAATAAATTAGCCCGAAAAATCAAGGGCAAACGATATTCACTGTGAAGTTTATACCAGTTTTATAGTTGAAAAGGATGGCTCAATCTCGAATGTAAAAATAAGCCAAGGCATTGATAAAGAATTAGACGATGAATTGTTAAGAGTTGTAAAACAATGGATAAGAAATGGTTGCCAGGTATTTTTAAAGGGCAAAAAGTGAGGTGTGATTTAACGCTTCTAACAAAATTTATTTTGAATTAGCGTAATTTGCCGAGCCCACCATCAATACCAATTATCTGACCTGTTAACCATGTGCTTTTATCGCTGAGTAAAAAAACGGTTGCTTCTGCAATATCGTCAGTTGTTCCAATCCTTCCTAAAGGATGGCGTTTGTTGCTCGCTTCGCGTTTTTCATCCGTTGAAAGTAAATTTTGAGCCAAAGGTGTATCCGTTAATGAAGGCGCGATGGCATTCACTCGAATTTTTTGCATTGCCCATTCAGCAGCCAACGAACGCGTTAATCCTTCAATAGCTCCTTTCGAAGCAGCGACTGAAGCATGAAATCCCATACCTGTCTGAACTGCAACGGTACTGTAAAATACGACAGATGCTGATTCCGATTTTTTTAATTTAGGTAATATTGCTTGCAAAACTGCAATAGCACCTAAGAAATGAACATCAAAATCGCGTTTAAAATCGTCGATTGTAAGCCGTTGGAATGGTTTTAAATTTATAGTACCAGGTGCATAAACAACACCGTCAATTGTATCTGGCAATTTAGACCAATCGGTGGCATTTGGGTTGAATGCATCAAAATTGAAATGATGGCTGATTGCGAAATCGGGTTCAGTTCTCGAAGCTGAATAAACATTGGCACCTTGCTCTAATAATAACTCTGCTGTTCTTTTGCCAATTCCTGAACTGGCGCCAACAATTAAAAAATTCATTTCTCGCATTGTAAATTAATATTGATTCTTTAACATAAATAGGAATTGATTGTTTAAATTTTTAGAACTCTTTGTTTCAATGAAATAAATTTCAGCTAATTGTAGTATTTTCGCAAAAAATTTTACCATGTCAGAAATTCATACTACCGAAATATTAACCACACCACTCACCGAAATACATATAGCGCTCGGTGCTAAAATGGCGCCCTTCGCCGGCTATAATATGCCGATTTCTTATTCAGGTTTGAAAGAGGAGCACAAATGTGTGCGCGAAAGTGTAGGAGTTTTCGATGTCAGCCACATGGGTGAATTTATTTTGCGTGGTAAAGATGCGCTTGCAGTATTGCAAATGGTTTCTTCAAACGATGCTTCGAAATTAGCAATAGAACAAGCGCAATACGCGTGTTTGCCGAATGAACAAGGTGGCATTGTCGATGATTTTTTAGCGTATCGCCTCACAGAAGATTTTTGTGCCGAAGGTGAAAACGCGTTTATGCTGGTGGTGAATGCTTCGAATATTGATAAAGATTTCAATCACATAAAAAAATACACCGAAGGAAAAGATGTTCGATTCATGAACATCAGCGACCAAACAGGTTTATTGGCTTTGCAGGGACCTAAAGCGATTTCTGTTTTGCAAAAACTCACGGATGTAAACCTCGATGCAATCCCTTATTACCATTTCACCAAAGGAACAGTAGCCAATATACCCAATGTCGTTATTTCAAATACAGGTTATACTGGCTCGGGCGGATTTGAACTCTATGTTCACGAAAAAGAAACAGTGAAACTTTGGTATGCGCTTTTTGAAGCTGGTGCAGAGTTTGGCATTCAACCCATTGGTTTAGGCGCGCGCGATACATTGCGTTTGGAAAAAGGATTTAATTTATATGGAAACGATATTGATGATACAACCAACCCCATTGAAGCGGGTTTGGGTTGGGTAACAAAATTGAATAAAGAAAATTTTGTGGCAAAAAAAATTATCGAAACGGTTAAAACAAATGGTGTAAAGCGCAAATTAGTAGGCTTTACATTAAACGAACGCCGCGTTCCGCGGCATGGTTATGCTATTTTAGATACAGATGGGCAAAATATTGGCATTGTAACATCGGGTACATCTTCACCTACTTTAGATATTCCGATTGGCATGGGTTATGTTGCCACTGAAAATGCTAAAATAGGCACATCCATTTTTATTGATTTTGGTGCAAAAAAATTAGAAGCTACTATCGTTAAAACGCCGTTTGTCAAATAAATTTTTATTTTAAAAAATTTATCGTAATTTCGCCCCGCAAATCGATCCATAGCTCAGTTGGTTAGAGTATTACCTTGACATGGTAGGGGTCAGTGGTTCGAATCCACTTGGGTCGACTAAAAAGTGAAAAGTAAAGAGTTAGAAGTGAAAAAACAAACCTTTCACTTTTAACTCTTTTTTTGTTCCTACTACACCTAATCGTCCATTCACTATCCAAAAATAAATATCCCAGAAAATCTTGTAAAAATTTGAGGAATAGCCAGCTTTTCACTTTATTTACAAACTATTTCACAAACACAAGTGTAATTATGGCAACTAAAAGAATACAGCATATTTGTTTTTGTTTTCTCGTTCTATTTTTAATAAACTCTTCGAAAATAAACGCGCAAACTAAGAATGTTTCAAATAAAAAACCTTCCACCGAATGGAAGCAACTTTTCAACGGCAAAGACCTAACGGGTTGGAAACACGTTGGCAATGGTTCGAGTTTTGTTGAAAATGGATTGATTGCCAGTAAAGGTGGTATGGGTTTATTGTATTGGACAGGCGGGAAGCTCAGCAATTGTAAAATTCGGATTGTTTACAAAATGCAAAAGTTTAATAGCAATTCAGGTGTTTTTATTCGCGTGCCGATAGAACCACAAGAGGCATGGATGCCCGTTTTTTATGGTTATGAAGTTCAAATTGATAATCACCCCGAAACATCGAATGAAGATGATTATCACATTTCGGGAACTTTGTATTCTTTAACAAAACCTCTTTCAAAACCTGGCAGACCCGGACCTGAAGAATGGAACACGATGGAAATTACTTTAGATGGACCGCGTACAATTGTATTTTTGAACGGCGAAAAAGTAACCGATTACAAAGAAGGCGACCCAACGCCTGAAAGAAAATTTGATTTTGAACCTTTCAAAGGTAAACGCCCGAATGCAGGTTACATTGGTCTTCAAAATCATGGTGATGACGATGTTGTTTATTTTAAGGAAGTTGCCGTTAAAAAGTTAAGGAATTAAGACGCACCTATAAATCCGCGTTTCCATTCTAAACATTTCAGCTTTAGCTGAATAATTATCTTATTTTTAAGAAAAATTCAATTTCTCAAACTTGAAAAATAAAGTTTTAAATAAAAATATTTCTCGCGGCGAATTTGTTAAAAATTCTGCGATTGCTGTTACGGGTTTATCTATTTTACCGCGTTGGGTTTTAGGTGGCAAAGGATTTGTTGCGCCGAGCGATAAGCTTTATATCGCTGCCGTTGGTTGTGGTGGCGAAGGTGAAAACGATATTCACCATTTTGCGACAGCGCCAAAGAAAAATGCACAAATTTCCTTTTTGTGCGATGTGGACGATAGACAAGCGGCACCGCGCAGAAAAGAATTTCCAAAAGCGAAATATTATAACGACTGGCGCGAAATGTTTGACAAAGAATCAAAAAATTTTGACGCAGTTACTGTGGCTATTCCCGATCACAATCACGCCATTGTTGGTATGAGTGCTATGCAGATGAACAAGCATTTATATCTGCAAAAACCTTTAACGCACGATATTTATGAAGCGCGTCTCATAACTGAAGCGTCAAAAAAATACAAGGTAGTTACTCAAATGGGCGATCAAGGGGCCTCATGCGATGGTATGCGTACTATGCGCGAATGGTTCGAAGCGGGTTTGATTGGAGATATAGAAAAAGTATATTGCTGGACAGATAGACCTGTTTGGCCTCAAGGTATTTCTTGGTCAAAAGCAAAATCCCCGATACCAAAAGAATTAAAATGGGATTTATGGCTCGGAACGGCGCAACAAACAAATTATATCGAAAATTTAGTGCCATTTAATTGGCGTGGTTGGTGGCAATTCGGAACGGGCGCACTGGGCGATATGGGATGTCATATTATGGGACCGCCGTTTAAACTTTTGGAATTGGGGTACCCGACAGAAATTTCGGGTAGTGCGAGCACCGTTTACAGCGGCATTTTTAAAGAAGGTATTTATCCTGAAAGTGGACCCGTTTCGAGTTCGTTGAAGTTTAAATTTACGATGAAAAGTGGAAAACCACTTGATTTATATTGGATGGATGGTGGCATAACACCCGAAAGACTTTCAGAATTAGACCCAGATGTAAACTCAAATGATGCGCTTGGTGATATTCCTTCTGAAAATGATTTTGAAGGTGCGACTATGTTCTTCGGAACAAAAGGAAAAGTGTCGTGCGGTTGGGGTGGCAGTCATCCGAGACTTTTTACAAAAAATTTGCAAGAAGCAGCAAAAAGCATTCCTGAAAAATATGCGCGTGTTCAAGGTGGTATGGATGGACATTGGTGGCAATGGATTGATGCTTGCATAGCGGGTTATGGCAAAATGGAGGTCGATTCGCCATTTGAATCCTATGCGGGTCCGCTAACTGAAACGGTTTTGCTCGGTAATTTGCTTCTGCGCAGTTTTAATATTCAAGAAAAAATAAAACGCATCGACCCCGTTTATGGCGCACAAGAAGGATTTAAATTTTCTGGTCGTTACAAAGCGCTTCAATGGGATGGTGCCAATATGAAAGTTACTAATTTTGAACCAGCTAATCAATTTATTAAGAGAGAATACAGAAAAGAGTGGAATTTAAGTGAAAAGTGAAAACGCCGTAGGCGTGACCTATTTTAATCCATGCCATTCATTGCATGGATTAAAAAAATGTAATCGTTTTATTTGTTACCAATGGTTTCGCCCAAAAGCCAATAGATAAAATGAATCCTAAAGTTAGAAAAAGTGAGCACATCCCGAAACGCAATCCCAAAATATCGCCTAACCAACCAACAATTAAAGGCATGATAGCGCCACCTATAATGCCTGTCACTAAAATCGCTGAAAATGAGCCATGATTTTCTGTAAAGGAATTAAGCGCCAATGAAAAAATAATAGGGTACATGACCGAAGCAAAAAAACCGACTAATGGGAAAGCGTAAAGTGCTATTTGAAAAGTACCAAATAGTGCAGAGAATAAACTAATCATTGCAAGAACTGAAAATCCGATGAGAACATATCTGCTATCAAATAATTTAACCAAAAACAATCCTAAAATGCCGCCCATTGTCATTAATCCCCAGAAATAAGCGACCGTTTCAGCGCCAATTGTTTGTGGATTTAAACCATGATAACTCGATAAAAACTGCGAAATCCAATTGGCAATGCCTTGCTCTGTGCCAACGTAGCAAATCATAGCAATAAAAAACAAAACGACTTTTTTTTGCTTGAATAGAAGTACGTATGTATCAATTGTTCCCGTTTTTTCATCAACGTTTAGTTCAACTTTAGGAAGTTTTGAAAAGAGAAGTATGACGAGCATCAATAAACAAATGCCGATAAACAAGAAATAAAGTGCTATCCATGGTAATTCGGCTGGAATTATATTATACGAATGGTCTTTAAGATTATTAACAAAGTAAGAATAAACAAATGGACTGATAAATGAAGCTAACCCGAAAATGAGTTGTGCTAAAATGGAATAAAAAGCAAAATTTTCTTCGCCTCCTGAAGTCCGCAACAACGGATTAATCACCACTTGTAACATTGCCATGCCAGAGCCTATCAGAAATAAAGAGACGATTGCAGATAGATAGTTAGGAAAAAAAGCTAAAATTGCCGAACCTGCGAGGGCGATAGAAAAAGCAGCAATCATTACTTTTTTTTCATTGTACCGCTCAATCAAAAATCCACTCGGAATTGACATCACGCCATAAGCAATGAAAAAAGCAAAAGGTAATATAGAAACAAGGGTGAGATTCAACTTAAAACCTGTTATCATATCGGGTATGAGTGGTCCGATAACATTCGTTAAAAACGAAATCACAAAAAATATGAGCATTATAAGAAATACGATGTAGTAATTTTTTTTCATTTCAGAATAAAAGTATGAAAATTGGTAATTCTATTTCGTTTGTAAAATACAAACTTATCACCTCTATTTACCATATTTTCAAAAAAATTCACCAATTTAAAATTTCTCGAAAGAATATCTTTACATTTGGTCGTTATTTTTAAAAATTCTATTACTATGCGATTGATACTTGTTTTCTCGCTTTTTCTGCTCTATGGTTTACAAGCTTGCGCTCAGGTGCCAAAACCCAGTGCTGGAAAAATTGTACACTACGATAGTTTTGCTTCAAAATTTATTCAAAAAAGACCAATTGATATTTGGTTGCCTGAAGGCTATAATTCAAATCAAAAATATGCCGTGCTATATATGTTCGATGGTCAAAATCTTTTCGATTCGACAGGTACATGGAATCATGCTGAGTGGGGTGTTGATGAAAATTTGACTGAATTATTTAAAAAACCCAACTTTAAAAAGTGTATTGTCGTCGGCGTTCAAAACATACCAACTATTAGATGGTTTGAATATTTTCCAGAAAAACCTTTTGAAGCATTACCACAACCTTTGAAAAAAGGGATGTCGAGCTATGCGAAAATGGATAAACCTTTGAGCGACGAATATTTGAAATATATAGTTCAAGAGGTTAAACCTTTTGTAGATTCCCTTTTTTCGACAAAAAAAGACCCAGCAAATACTATTATAGCGGGTTCGAGTATGGGTGGACTGATGTCTTTCTATGCTATTTGCGAATATCCCAACGTATTCGGTTCTGCTGCTTGTTTTTCTTCTCATTGGATTGGTACGGACCCAAATAAGCAATTCCCTCAAATACCTAATGCTTTTGTGAGTTATGCGGATAAGAATTTACCCGACCCTAATACGCACAAAATTTATTTTGATTATGGCACAGTGGGTCTTGATAGTACTTATGAACCAACTCAAAAAAGAATTGATGATGTGATGCAAAAACACAATTTTGATAAATCGAATTGGATGACTTTGAAATTCCCTGGTGATAGTCATGAAGAAAAAGCATGGAGAAGGCGATTTAATTCACCCATGGAATTTATTTTGAAGGAAAAATAACAAAGCGCAAAATGCAAAATACAAAATGCAAATGGCAAAAAACGCAATAAATCTTTTGCTATTTGTTTTTTGCATTTTGCCTTTTAACTTTCCAAGGCATATCGTAATCTCCCGCCATAATACAGCCATACGGTTCAATTTCATCAACGATAGTTGCGAGGTTGAACGCTTTTATTTGTGCTTTGACGTTTTCTGCATTTTTATAAGCACTCGGCAATTCAGAAATATCAATTTTATCGAAAAAGAATCGCACATCTAAACCTTTAGTTTCACGGTCAAAAATTTGCTTTTTGGTGAAATCCATATTCTCGTTTTTGTGTTGTGTCCGCGTCATGTTTCTACCTGCACCATGTGGTGCAAACCCTAAATTGTTTTCTGCTTCAATGCCTTCAACCAATAAAATAGGTTGCGCCATATTGAGCGGAATAATCTGCGGACCATTCACATCGGGCATAAAAGAGGTTTTCATTGGCGTTGCTCCTTTGGCATGATAAAACAAATCATCCTCTTTGAAAACAAAATTATGCTCGTTCCAATACCGCGTATTATATCCGATTTCAAGTTTTTTGCAAATATTTTGATGAATTACCGTATGATTTTCTTTTGTCCAATCTCTAATAAATTGAAGAGCTTCCCAATAAGTCTCACCTTCTTTAGTGTCACTCGGAATCCAAGCATTAAAATGTGCCGTGTCTTTAGAAATATTTTTTCTGAACATTTCGGCAATTTTCATTCCTGAATTGTACAAAACAGCACCCACGCCACGTGAACCATGGTGTGTAACAACAACCGTATCACCTGTTTTTTTCGATGTGCCAACATACAAAAAATGATTGCCATCGCCTTGCGTTCCCAAATGGGAATGCGCCAATTGCAAACTCTTTTGATGATTCAAATAGCGGTTGCTTTTAAATTTACCGAGTAATTCAGCGGGTAATTTATATTGGTCTTTACTTTCGCGTCCACCCGGACCAAAATGTGTTGACAAGTGCGCCGCGTCTAAAACTTTTTTAGGACCTACTTTTCCGAGATTGGTGAGCATGACAGAACAGCAAATATCGGCACTGTGCATTCCGGGGTGAATTGCTTTTTTAGTTACAACTACACCACCTACAGGAATTGAACCCATCGGTCCAGCCAAACACGCATCAGGCATGATAGCGCCACCTACAACTGTAGGCGTGCGCATGAGTGACTGCATCGTTCTACGCACCAAAAGAATATTTTTTTCTTCAATTTCGTTTTCAGCAGCGATGTTTTCATAATACGGAATCGAACTTTCATGAAGCGGTAACATCGGTGGTGGTTGCAAGCTATCGAGATAGTTACGCATGGTTTCACCTTCTACATTGTTTTTGTTGATGTAGTCAAGCGCTTCCTTAAACCATTTACCTTGCTTGTAACCAAGTTCGATTAAATCTTTTCCTTTTACCATAATTTTTCCCGCTGACTTCGCGGACTTTCGCAAACTGAATTGGGGATAACAGCTAAAAGTTTTTTTTAGTTCGTAAACGGCAGATTAAAGCAAAAATAATTTTTTATTTTAGAAAATGATTTACATAAACATTTTTTATCGCGAATTTTTATTTTTTTAAATTTCGCGAATTAGGTGATTGGTTTAAACATAAAAATTTTTGTTACGTTTTACGGTTGTAGCTTGATGATTGAAACATAAAAATTTTTGTTATGTTTTACGGTTGTAACTTGAAAACAAAATTCTGAAAATTCTAAAAACTCTTTTAATTCGAGTTCATTTTGTGTAGATGTTTTAAATCATAGAGACAAATCATGCATATACAATCAGTTTCATCGAGCATTTCTTCTTTGATGAAAATAATCTCTTCGCGTGTTAAACTGATTTTTACGCACTCACATTTGTGTGCGGTATTTTGTTTACACGCGAAAAGACGTCCACAGCGTGGACATTCGGCGGGGGCATGTTTAGAACTATCGGATTGAACTTGAAACATGAAAGTAAAAATGCTTTACACGCTTTTTTGTTTAAAGTTTTTGCAAAGAATTATTATTCTGTTTTTATCACTTATTTTGTCTATAATGCTCAGCACGTTGATCTGTTTCGTTATCAAACTTACCCGATTGTTTAATTTGCCGCCAATCGAAATTGAGATTATACGGTTTGAGCGCTTTATCGGCTTGAAAAATACGCGCGTCGTGTTCTAAAGCATTGTATGGTGCATAATCTGGAATAGGCGTAAACCAATCGTCGAGAAGTGATGCAGTTGCATCGTATTGATTGACGTAAGTCATATTCAAAATGTGATAAATGGTGCGCAAAATAGAGCCAAAGTTGGCGTGTTTGTGCGAAATATTATGCCGTTTCACATACGGTCCTGCCATCATTAAAATACTGCGATGCGCATCGATATGATCGACGCCGCCCTGCGGATCATCTTCCGTAACTATGACCAACATATTTTTCCATTGGGGAGTATGGCTTAAAAATTCCAACATCCTACCCAAGGCTAAATCGTTATCGGCAACATAAGAATGTGAGTATGGATAACCGTCTTGAGGGCGTGGTGAAGCAGTATGATCGTTAGGTAATTGAATGCCAATGAGATTTGGAAAAGGTATTTTGCCAGAAAGAAATTGGCGCTTCATTTCTCGCTCGAATTGAATGACGCGAAATTGATCTGGAATATTGGTGTTAAAACCTGCGTAATCGCGACTTGTATGATCGAATAAAATTTTAGGTAAAGGAAAAACAACATTATTAGCTGAACCAAAAACTGTATCGAATTTTTCTTCGTAAGCATTGGCAAATTCATTGGATTCACCAAAATTGAAGTAGGTTTTTTTATTGCGTTCTAAATTTTCCCACAAACCGCCAATCTCGTTGTAATCTTCAGGGTCAATACCGCCAGTTGTTTTCGGAAACCTTCTCCCAGGCGCAGATGAAAAAGGTTTGAAATTGCCATCACTCGCAGAATTCGCTTCAACATATTCGTTCGGAATTGTTCCCATCATCCAATGATGCCCGTGAATAGAAGCGTCTGAATCACAATAAAAGTTATCCGTAAACGACCAGCGTTGTGCTATTTTTTTATGGTTCGGCGAGATGTTGCAATGGTAGAAAGTATCGTTTTTATGGATGAAAGTTGTGTTTGTGCCAAAACGAGCCAATGTTGAATCGCCATTAATGCCAGATAATTGACCCAAAACTTCATCGAACGAGCGATTTTCTTTAGTGATATAAACAATGTACTTAATCGGGCTTTCTATTTTTCTTTTTGTGCCTGTTGTTAATGGGCAAACGGTATTTGTATCGACTGCAGATTCAGTAACAAGCGTATTATTAATGACTTGTTGCGTATATTTTGCTAATTGTATTTCATTAGGTACATCTACAACTTGAAAAGTGCCGAGTTGAATATCGCCTATATATGTACCTTGAGGTGGCTTCACGAAATTTTTGCCACCATTTGGTCCTGCTCCATAACCGCGAGCCGAAAGTATCGCCAATTTAGTATCATTTGCAAACAATTGAACACGTGTAGTTCCCCAACCTGTCGGAATTAATCCGCGCACTTTGCGTTTTTCTATATCAATAACCGCCACCGCATTAAATCCGAGCAAAGCAGCATATAAAGTTTTTTCGTCTTTACTCAGGCATAAACCAAAAGGAATTAATCCGCGTTGATTGTCTAAGCGTTTATCAAATTTGAGTTTTATTTCGCCAACTACTTTAAATTTTTTAGTATCGATAACCGAAATCAGGTCGTTAGTAGCATTTGAGATGTATGCAAATTTAGAACCAACAGCGATACTGTTTGGGCTTGCACCACCAACAATTTCTACACCTTCTATTTTTTCGCCAATTTGCAAACCGGTTTTTATTTTAGGTATAACAGTGTTCGTTTTCAAATTTAAAATCCAAACGCTCATTGCCTCATCTGCCAAAGCTGAACCCAAGCCCGGTATTTTTCTGCCATCTGCTAATGTAATGCCGTCTTCAGCTTCTTTACTCGGTATGCCAAAAGCGGGAAATTTTAGCATCATGGTATCTTTATTCGTTGGCGTTGTACCAGGAACGATAGGGTAGTTGTACAGACCAACATTCGCAATAAATGCGTAACGATTATCGGGCGTGAGCGTAATACCGAAAGGAATTCTACCCACTGCAACACTTGCAATTATTTTTTGGGTTGAAATGTCGAATCGAACCACGCGATTATTGCCGCGATCGAGAACTAAAAGTTCATTTGTTGTAGGTAAATATGTCAAATCGGAAGTGAATGAATCTTCGTGTTTTTTACCATTGAAAGTTGTATCGAGTTTGAGTTCACCGATTTTTGAAAATGTTTCGGTATCAAAAACTAAAACATTGCCTTTATCGCCACCACTCAAAAAAGCCGTTTTATTATCTTTAGAAAATTTCACGCCGAGAAAAGTCGCGTTTTCGAGCGATTTAATTTTGCCATCGTAACTCGGCACACGTGTAGCTTGATTAATATTATTTAATGGTACAACCGTCACAACACCCGTATGGCTTAAAACCAAAGCTTTATTTTCATCATTCGAAATGGCTAAGCCAAATGCTCCGCGCGCAATGCGAATTGTTTTTCCGGCAGGTGTAATAAATCTCCCGCTCGGAATAACAGAAACATTGGCTGTATCAATAATCGAAAATTTATTTTCTGCGGGAACTCGTGTGAAATTCACCGTTTTTTGAGCAGAAATATTTGAAACGAATGCAAATAGCATTCCCAATTGAAAGAGTAATTTCATGTTTGAACTTTATTTGGGTGTGAAGTTACATTTTGTATTTTAACTGAAAATTAAATTAACAGTAGAGACGTCCTGTTGGCGTCTCATAATCGTTCGCATAGATTGGGAAACACCGACAACGTGTCTCTACAACGCAGGTAAAATAATAATAAATTCTGAACCAACACCTTCCGAGCTTTCCACTTTTAAACTGCCGCCATGCCCTTTCGTAATAATATCATACGCTAAAGATAAACCCAAACCTGTGCCTTGACCTGTTGGTTTGGTGGTGAAAAATGGTTGAAATATTTTTTCTTTTACCTTTTCGGGTATTCCTGTGCCGTTATCTTTAACGCGAATTTCGATGTGCGAAGTTTTGTGCGACGTTTGAACAGTTACGGTGGGTTTGTAACCTCCGATTTGTTCCACGTTCGGGGAACTTTCAAAGTTCCCCGAACGTATTTGTTTACTTCGTTCATTCACCGCATAAAGCGCATTGTTAATCAAATTCACAAGAACACGACCAATATCTTGAGGAACAATTTCGATTTTCGTTAGTGATTCATCGAAATGATTTATCATTGCCACTTGGAAACTTTTGTTTTTGGTTTGAAAACTATTGAGTGCAACTCGAGCATATTCTTCGCACAATTTATTAATATCAGTAGCTGCTTTTACGCCTGTTGCAGCGTTCGAATGCTCAATCATACCTGAAACAATACTACTCGCACGTTTGCCATGGAAGTTTATTTTTTCTTGATTACCCGTTAAATCTTTCAATAATTCTCCGACGTATTCTTCATCAATAGGCTTTTTGCTGAGTTCTTCAACTAAATCGTTGGCAATGCCAATGCTAAATCCCGAAAAATTATTGACAAAATTCAATGGATTTTGTATTTCGTGCGCAATACCTGCCGTGAGTTCTCCCAAACTTGCGAGTTTTTCGGATTGGATGAGTTGCGCTTGTGTGGATTTTAATTCTTTTAAAGCATCTTCTGCGCGCTTTTTTTCCGTTTGAATTTGAATTAAATCGAGTTTGGTTTGTTCGGTAAGTTGTTCTGCTTTTTGTAAATCGAGAAAGCGTGTATAGGTTTGCTCAAATACTTTGGTAAAACGATAACTTAAATTATTCATTTCAGTGTTAGGCTCTTTAGTAATGATGAGTAAATAGCCTTGCTTGAAATATCCAACATAATAGCATTGTCTTAAAGGCAATGAAAGTCCAGAC
>JAYWBA010000137.1:0-5293 GCA_043781915.1 Saprospiraceae bacterium | reverse complement strand
GAGCAATGAGCTTTGAGCAATGAGCCTTCTACAAAAAGCTCATTGCTCAAAGCTCATTGCTCACGGCTATTTAAGCGTATAAACAACCTATATGTCTGTAGAAAATATCCTCAAACCCGAATTAAACCGACATAATTTCGGTAAGATCAAAGTGGCTTACGAAAGCCCTGATTTATTAGAAATTCAGGTAAAATCGTTCAAAGAGTTTTTCCAACTCGAAACTACACCCGAACATCGTACAGATGAAGGCTTATACAAATGCTTTCAAGAAAACTTTCCTGTTTCGGATGCACGTAACATTTTTAAGCTTGAGTTCCTCGATTATTTTATCGACCCGCCGCGTTATACCATCGAAGAATGTGTATATCGTGGGCTAACGTATTCCGTGCCTTTAAAAGCTAAGTTGCGTTTAAGCTGTAACGATGCGGAGCACGAAGATTTTGAAACGATTGTGCAGGATGTATTTTTAGGAAACATTCCTTATATGACACCAAAAGGTACTTTTGTAATCAATGGCGCTGAACGTGTTATTGTATCGCAATTGCACCGTTCGCCGGGTGTGTTTTTCGGTTCAAACATCCACCCGAATAATACGAAGATTTATTCTGCACGTGTTATTCCTTTTAAAGGTGCATGGATGGAATTTGCTACAGATATCAATAACGTGATGTACGCGTATATTGATAGAAAGAAAAAGTTTCCTGTTTCAACCCTTTTACGCGCTATTGGTTTCGACTCTGATAAATCTATTCTCGATTTGTTCAATTTGGCGGATGAAGTCAAGGCTGATCCAGAAATTTTGAAAGATTGTATCGGAAGAAAACTCGGTGCACGGATTATTCGTCCTTGGTCAGAAGATTTTGTGGATGAAGATACAGGTGAGGTTGTGAATTTAGTGCGTACTGAAGTATTGGTTGAGCGTGAAATTCAGATTACTGAAGAAATCATAGAATTGATTCTTGAAAACGAAATTGAATCTATCATTCTTCAAAGAGAAGATATCAGTGAAGATTACTCGATTATATATAACACACTCGCAAAAGATTTAACGTCGAACGAAAAAGAAGCGGTTGACCATATATATAAGCAATTACGCGGTACTGATCCACCGGATGATGAAACAGCACGTGGTATCATCGACAAATTATTCTTCAGCGATAAGCGTTATAATCTTGGTGAAGTCGGTCGTTATAAAATAAACCGTAAACTCGGTTTAAATATTGCCATGGAAACTTTGGTTTTAACCAAAGACGATATTATTTCGATTGTAAAATATATCGTTCAACTGATTAACGATAAAGCTGCTATCGACGATATTGATCACCTATCTAATCGCCGTGTGCGTTCAGTAGGTGAACAACTATATGCACAATTCGGTGTTGGTTTGGCGCGTATGGCGCGTACCATTCGTGAGCGTATGAACGTTCGTGATACGGAGGTTTTCACACCTATTGATTTAATTAATGCACGTACTTTAAGCTCAGTCATTAACTCTTTCTTCGGAACGAGTCAGTTGTCGCAGTTCTTAGATCAAACCAATCCGTTGAGTGAAATCACGCACAAGCGTCGTATTTCTGCACTCGGACCTGGTGGTTTAAGTCGTGAGCGTGCAGGTTTTGAGGTGCGTGACGTGCATTATTCGCACTATGGTCGTTTGTGTACGATTGAAACACCTGAAGGACCGAATATTGGATTAATTTCTACACTATGCGTTCATGCAAAGATTAATAAAATGGGTTTCTTAGAAACACCATATAGAAAGGTATTAAATTCGATTGCGACAACTAACGTTGAATATCTATCGGCAGAAGCAGAAGATGATAAGCGTATTGCACAAGCGAACTCAATTGTTGATGCAGAAACAGGTAACTTCTTAGAAGTTGAAATGAAATCGCGTCAGCAAGGTGATTTCCCGATGCTCGGACCTGAAGATTTGGATTTCATGGATGTTGCGCCAAACCAAATTGTTGGTGTGTCGGCTTCTTTGATTCCGTTCTTAGAAAACGACGACGCGAATCGTGCTTTGATGGGTTCGAACATGCAACGTCAAGCCGTGCCGTTATTAAAACCACGCGCACCGATTGTCGGAACAGGTTTGGAAGGAAAAGTGGCGCGTGACTCTCGTATGTTATTCAATGCTGAAGGCGACGGTACAGTTGAATACGTTGATGCAAATCAAATCGTTATTCGCTACGACCGTTCTGATGAAGATAACTTAGTGTCATTCGAAGAAGATCGCAAAACGTATAACCTCACTAAGTTTATGCGTACCAACCAAGAAACGTGCATTAACTTGAAACCAATTGTACGCAAAGGGATGCGTGTTGTAAAGGGTCAAATTTTGTGCGATGGGTATGCGACTGAAAACGGCGAATTAGCACTCGGTCAGAATATGAAAGTGGCGTTCATGCCATGGAAGGGTTACAACTTCGAAGATGCGATTGTACTTTCTGAACGCGTTGTTCAAGAAGATATTTTCACTTCATTGCACATCGAGCATTTTGAAATGGATGTGCGCGACACAAAACTTGGCGAAGAAGAATTAACGAACGATATCCCGAACGTTTCGGAAGAAGCGACCAAAGATTTGGATACGGAAGGTGTTGTTCGCGTCGGTTCGTGGGTGCGTGAAGGCGATATTTTAATTGGTAAGATTACACCAAAAGGTGAATCGGACCCAACGCCAGAAGAAAAACTTTTACGTGCAATCTTTGGTGACAAAGCGGGTGATGTGAAAGACGCATCGATGAAAGCGCCTCCGGGCACTGAAGGTATCATTATAGATAAGCAAATTTTTGCGCGTGCTAAGAAAGATAAGGTTCAGAAAGAGAAAGAAGAAGCAGAAATCAGAAATCTCGAAAGCGCTCACGCAGTAGCTTTAAACGAACTCAAAACAATTTTGATTGATAAGCTACAAATTCTTGTAAAAGATCAATCTTCTGAAGGTGTTAAAACCATCTACGGTGATATGTCTATTCCGAAAGGAACTAAATACACGCCTACTGTTTTGAAAGAAATTGATTATGCTCAAATTGATTATCAAAACTGGACAGACGATGCGCATGTCAATTCACTCATTTCGCGTTTATTGCATAATTACAGCATAAAAGTGAATGAAGAATTAGGTCATTTCAAACGCGAGAAATTCAACATTTCTATCGGCGATGAATTGCCAGCAGGTGTATTGAAATTAGCTAAAGTGTATTTAGCTAAGAAACGTAAACTCAAAGTAGGTGATAAATTAGCAGGTCGCCATGGTAATAAAGGTATTGTATCGCGTATTGTACGTGTAGAAGATATGCCTTTCTTAGAAGATGGCAAACCTGTTGACGTTGTATTGAATCCGTTAGGTGTACCATCTCGTATGAACTTGGGACAGATTTTCGAAACTGTTTTGGGTTGGGCAGGTGAAAGACTCAATATGAAATTTGCGACACCGATTTTTGATGGTGCTAAACTCTCAGAAATTCAAGGTTTGTTGAAGAAAGCTGATTTACCTGAATTTGGTGGTACGTATTTATACGACGGTGAAACAGGTGATCGCTTCCATCAGAAAGCAACGGTTGGAATTATCTATATCATCAAGCTTTCGCACATGGTGGATGACAAGTTGCACGCTCGTTCAATCGGACCTTACTCACTCATTACGCAACAACCTTTGGGTGGTAAAGCGCAATTTGGTGGTCAGCGTTTTGGCGAAATGGAAGTGTGGGCACTTGAAGCGTATGGTGCATCGAATATTTTGCAAGAATTATTGACGATTAAATCAGATGATATTATCGGTCGCGCAAAAGCTTACGAGGCTATTGTTAAAGGCGATAATTTACCTGAGCCTAATATTCCAGAATCATTCAACGTATTGGTTCACGAATTACGTGGATTAGCACTCGATGTGAAATTTGAATAAAATCAGACTTGACCAAGATTAAAGGGATTTAAGGATTTCCTTGATTCTAAAATCGTGTCAACCATTTAATCAGTTTAATCAGGGTCAAACAAAATAAAAAAACGCCGCTCAGAAATGGGTGGCCTTTTTTTTGTTTCAGAAATTGTTAATAATTACATTTTTGATAATTATTTCTGAATAAATCAGCCCAATATATCTTCAATTCGTCAAAGGATAAGAATTTAGGATTAGAATTTAAATAATAAGGGTATATTTGCAATCTATTCTGTTCACAAATATTGGGCTTGTTAAACTATGTCAACACAAAATAATTCTGGAATTAGTCATGAGGTTTCAAAAAACCTTGAAGTTATGGGTCAAATCGAGCCGTTTGTACGAACAGCTATCGAAACATTATTGGTTGATGTAAAGACTTGTTGGCAACCTACAGATTTTTTACCCGACATGAGCAAAGAAGATGCTCTTGACGAGGTACGTTCATTACGCGAACGCGCAGCAGCTATACCCGATGAAGTTATTGTTTCGCTTGTTGGCAACATGATAACTGAAGAAGCTTTACCGAGCTATCAAACATATTTTAATTTGATCGAGGGCGTAAATACTGAGCGAAATCTAACCAGCGATAATGCTTGGGTTGTGTGGTCTCGTCAATGGACAGCAGAAGAAAATAGACATGGTGATTTGCTCAATAAATACTTGTATCTATCAGGACGTGCCGACATGCGCCAAGTAGAAATGACTATTCAAACGCTTATCAGCAATGGTTTCAATGCCAATACTGACCACGATCCTTATCAGGGTATGGTTTACACGTCTTTTCAAGAGCGTGCTACAAAAATTACACACCTCAACACTGGAAAATTAGCAAGCAAAGCGGGAGATACTGTTCTTTCTCGCATCTGTACAACTATTTCAGGCGATGAAGGAAGACATGAACGCGCTTATAAAACTTTTATGCGCCAAATATTTGACATCGACCCGAATGGTGCCATGTTATCGTTTGAAAAAATGATGCGCAAACAAATAGCTATGCCTGCTATATTGATTGATAAAGACAACGATGAAAATATTTTTGGTCGTTTTTCTGCTATCACTCAAAAAATGGGCATATACACCGCTTGGGATTATGCACAAATTATCGAGCATTTGGTCGATTTTTGGAAAATTAAGGATATCACTGGCTTAAATGGTCAAGCTGCAAAAGCACAAGTTTATCTTTCCAATTTAGCAGATCGATATATGCGCGTGGCTGAGCGCGTTAAAGCACCTGAGGAGATAAATTTGGTGTGGTTAAGTTGTTGAGAGAAGTGAATAGTGAATAATTAATAGTGAAAAGTTCCGTGCTAACTATTTGAATAATTTGAATAAATCATTTTTTAACAATTT
>JAYWBA010000136.1:0-14624 GCA_043781915.1 Saprospiraceae bacterium | reverse complement strand
GTTAGTTGTTAGTTGTTAGTTGTTAGTTGTTAGTTGTTAGTTGTTAGTTGTTAGTTGTTAGTTGTTAGTTGTTAGTTGTTAGTTGTTAGTTGTAGAGCCGCCAAGCATGGCGGCTCTACAACAACTATTTAGCAGCCCTAAATCCTATATGGCAAAGGCTGGTTTCAGGTGTTGATGATGAAACACCGCCAATTTTAAACCCATGACAAACACTTGGATCGCAAAGATAAGAACCCCCACGTTGGTATTTTTCTCCATCGCGCTCTTTTGAATCATCGTTACACCATTCCCATACATTTCCACCCATATCGGTTAATCCCAATTTATTTTTACCATAATATCCCACTGGAGAAGTGGTTAAAAATCCATCTTCAACAGAGTTTAAATAGGGGAATGCGCCTTGCCAAAAATTAGCCTTATACTTGCCATTCTCAATAAAATCTTTTCCCCAAGTATAGGTATCTTCGTTTTTAATATCTGCATTCTTTTCAGCAAAAATAAATTCTTCGCTTGTAGGAAGTCGTTTATTCGCCCATTTACAATACGCCACTGCATCGTTCCAAGAAACCTGGGTGACAGGATGGTTGGGTTTTGAAGCTGCAGAATCGCGTCCAAACGGATATTTCCATGTAGCACCTTTTATTAAAGTCCAACTACCTGTTTTGAAATCAAAAACACCTGCATCTTCGAATATCTCTGCTTGTGTTTTATAATGATTTGCTTCTATAAAATCGCTAAACTGCGCAACGGTCACAGGCGAAACATCTAACCAATAATCTTTTAATTTCCCTTCTCCTTTTATAAATACCATCCCATTTTTTTCTAAGGGTGTATTACTGCAACTTGACGTAAGGAATAAGTAATAAGCCATTAGAAAAACGGAATAATAAACAGGGAATAATTTATTCTTTACCAGTTGTTCCTTACTTTTTAAAAAACTATTCATAATCGGTTATTCTCTATTACTTCTTCCTTATTACTTATTCCTTAAAACCCCCAGTTCAACCCCTCTAATTTCAGCTAAACCGCGCAAACGACCGATGGCAGAATAACCAGGATTTGTTTTCTTTGTCAAATCATCTAGCATCTGATGCCCATGATCGGGACGTACAGGTATATTTACTTTTTGCAATTTCATTGCCTTCACTAATTCTTTAATCACAGCGTACATATCGACATCGCCTTCCAAATGATTGTCTTCGTGAAAATCGCCCCATTCATTTCTACGCGTGCTTCTGAGATGGATAAAATTAATACGATTGGCAAACTTTTTCACCATTTTAGGTAAATTATTTTCAGAAATGACACCATAAGAGCCTGTGCAAAAACATAACCCATTGTTTAAAGAAGGTACAGCTTTTATGAGCACTTCAATATCTTTAGCTGTACTCACTACGCGTGGTAAACCCAAAATGCTAAAAGGGGGATCATCGGGATGAATTGACATTTTCACACCACAAGCATCAGCAACAGGCATTATTTCGCTCAAAAAATAAATTAAATGAGCTTGTAATTTTGTTCTATTGATATTCTTGTAGGCATCTAAAGCGGCTTGAAATTGTTCAATAGTGAAACTTTCTTCACTTCCTGGCAAACCAGCTATAATATTGCGTTGAAGCAATAATTTATCTGCATCGCTCATAGTGGCAAATTTCCCCCTCGCTCTTTTAATATTTTCGGCTGAATAATCTTTTTCTGAGTCTTTACGCTTTAAAATAAAAAGGTCAAACGCTATAAAAGCTGCCATTTCAAATCGCAAAGCTTTTGAACCATCTTCGACTGTAAAAGCTAAGTCAGTGCGTGTCCAATCCAAAACAGGCATGAAGTTATAGGTTATGTTTTTTATGCCACAAGCAGCCAAATTTTTTATACTTTGCTTGTAATTTTCGATGAAAACTTTAAAACCTTCGGTCTGTGTTTTAATCGCTTCGTGCACAGGCACGCTTTCTACCACCGACCAAGTTAAACCTGATTCTTCGATAATGGCTTTGCGTTTCAAAATTTCTTCAACGCTCCAAACTACACCGTTCGGAATATGGTGCAAAGCAGAAACAATGCCAGTGCAACCTGCTTGTTTAATATCGGAAAGCGAAACGGGATCGTTTGGTCCGTACCAACGCATCGTTTGCTCCATTCTGTATTCTACATTTCCGTAGGAAGGATAATATTTTTTCATAAAAAATATTTGTTAGTTGAATAGTTTTTTGCTAATGAATCAGGTTCTCCGACAATTTTAATGGAGGCTTAAAATATTTTAAAAAAATTTTAAGCCTCCATTAAAATTGTCGGAGAACCTAGTGCAATTGAAGAAAGTAAACATAAAAATTTTAGTGCTGTTTAAATTGTTTGTGCAATAAATTTTAAAAAATAAAAAATCATTTTTTATTTTCGCGATATAGATTTCCAAAGATCACGAGATAAAGCTCAATTTTTTTTCATTCTTTAAGAAACTTTTTAAATTTATACACCACTACTAATTGTAAATCCACCATCAATGCCAATGTCCATACCTGTCACAAATTTAGACGCATCGCTGAGTAGCCAAATCAATGCACCTACTAATTCATCAGGTTCACCAAAACGTTTAAATGGAGTATGACTGATGATTGAATGACCGCGATCAGTTAAAGAACCATCGGGATTCGTCAGCAATGAGCGGTTTTGATCTGTCAATAAAAAACCAGGCATGATGGAATTCATACGCACTGAATCGCCATATCTATTTGCCATTTCAACAGCAAACCATTTCGTATAGCAATCAATGGCTGCTTTACCCATACTATAACCGAGAACACGCGTTAATGCGCGTTTTGGACTGACTGAAGAAATATTAATGATACTACCATTGTCAGATTTTGCTATTTCTGGTCCTAAAACTTGAACGGGAATTAAAGTTCCCCAAAGATTTAACTCTAAGGCTTTGCGCATACCATTCATGCTCAATTCAAAAACATCCGTTTCAGGTTTTAAAACACCTTCGGGCACATTTCCACCTGCTGCATTTACCAAGCCGTCAATTTTACCATAAGCGTCTAAAATCTTTCGCTTCGCTTCCTTCATTTTTTCTTCATCTAAAACACTGCATCCGACGGCAATAGCATCGCCACCGTTTGCTTTAACTTCATTTGCGACTATTGTCCCGCGTTCTTCATTCAAGTCGAGAATAGCAACTTTACCACCCGCATTTGCAATAGCTTTTACAAAGCCCGTACCCAAAACACCCGATCCACCAGTTACTGCAATAACTTTCCCTTTTAATGAAAACATATCCATATAGTTGTTAGTTGTTAGTTCTTAAAGACGACCCACGTATAATGAGTTCAGGTGTTAAAATAATTTTTCTTGATGTCCTCTTCTCAACTTTTTCTGCCACTTCTTCTAAAAATAAATTGGCGACAGATGCTCCCATTTTTTCAGGAAACTGATTGACCGTTGAAAGTGAGGGTGTAACTAATTCTGTAAAAGGCTCATTTGCAAATCCAATAATGGCTACATCTTCAGGTATTCTAACGCCTCTTTTTTGCAAATTTTTCATTGCCCAAATAGCACCAAAATCAGAAGCAGAAAAAATGCCATCGAACGCAATATTTTTTTCGTACAGTTCATTTATCGCTCTATCGCCCGATTTTTCTTTTGTATCATTATAAATTATAAGGTTTTCATCGAACAATAAACCATGTTTCTCAAGCGCATCTTTATATCCTTGTGCCCTGCTTTTATATATTGTCATGTGCTGAAATCCTGCAAAATGAGTGATGAGCTTACAACCCTGTTCAATTAAATGTTCCGTTGCCATAAAAGCACCGTAATAATCATCAATCAGAATTTGGCTCGAATTAATATGGTCGAACGTGCGGTCAAACAAAATAAGTGGCACATTACTCTCTTTTACGCGCTCTATGTGTTCAAATTTTTTAGTCATAGAAGCCACTGAAATCGCCAGACCTTCAACCCTTGCATTTAAAAGTGCTTCAATCGCTCTTTTTTCTGCTTCATAATCATCGCCAGTTTGACAAATCAAAACATTATAGCCTGCTTTATTCGCAACTTGTTCAATGCCAGAAATAACAGAACCAAAAAAAGAACGATTTGCCAATGGAATTACAACACCTAAAATCCCGGTTTTACCTGTTCTTAATCCAGATGCCACCGTATTCGGACGATAATGCATTTTCTCAGCTTGCTCTAATACAGCTTTTCGCGTTGCGTCACTAATTCTTGAATTACCATTGAGTGCTCGCGAAACGGATGATGCTGTTAAACCCAGTGCTTCTGCAATATCGTGAATCGTAGTCTGACCTTTTGACATTTTAGTTATTAGTTGTTAGTTGTTAGTTGTTCGTTTGAGAGTGCTCGTAAACGAACAACTATCAACGAACAACTATAAACTAAATGGGTTTTACCGCATATTTTTCTAAAAATTCCTCTAACTCCGTTACCATATTTTCAGAACCTATAGCGATTGTAATGTTCTGATGCAAACCTTTTGGAAGTATATCCATTATGCGGTTTCTGCCTAAAGTTATTGCGCGACCACCAGCCTGCTCAACAATAAAACTCAGTGGAGCGCATTCATACAATAATCGTAATTTCCCTTTCGGGTATTTGCGCGTATTCGGATATAGAAAAATTCCTCCTTGAAATAAAATACGATGGATATCAGAAACAACTGTACCAATATAGCGCAAACCATAATTCATATCAGAACAATGATCGATATAGCGACGCATTTCGACATCAAATTTCAAATAGTATCCTTGATTGACGCTGTAAGAAGTACCCGCTTTTGGCATCATTATATCTCGGTGGCTCAGGCAAAACTCTCCAATGCTTGGATCGAGCGTAAATCCATTGATACCATTGCCAGTAGTGTAAACTAATAAAGTAGAAGTCCCATAAAGCACATAACCTGCTGCCACCATGGCAGTCCCTTTTTGAAGAAAGTCGCCCATGTTAACGGGTTCAGTTGGGTCACTTTTGCGGCGAAAAATACCGAAAATAGTTCCGACAGAAACATTGACATCAATATTGGAAGACCCATCTAATGGGTCAAAAACGACGACATATTTCGAATGTTTATCTCCAATGGGCGAAATTGAAACAAAATCTTCCATTTCTTCCGAAGCTATTGCACAACATTCGCCACTGTTTCTTAAGCACTCAATTAATTTTTCATTAGCATACATATCCAATTTCTGAACAGTATCGCCAGATGAATTTTGAGAGCCATCCATTCCCAAAATGTTGACTAAACCTGCTTTATTAATTTCCCGATTCACAATTTTGGCAGCTACACCAATATCGCGCAAAAGGGCAGTCAATTCACCTGTAGCATATTCAAAATCGTTTTGTCTGCGAATTATAAATTCGTCAAGTGTAATAATTCTATTTTCCATAAATTTAATTTTAGGAATAAAGATATGAAATAAGTGATAAGTAATACAGAATTAGAGATATTTTCATCAATTACTTATTCCTTATTACTTATCACTTATTCTTTATTTATTCCACCTACTTTTTAAATAATGTGCTGCCATTTTAGGTTTTCTATCGCGCGTGAAAACACCTTTCCAGTTATAACCACCAAACCTGATAACACCTTGCGCTGTTTTAAAATCTGCAAAAGCCCAAATATGCATACCTGCGACAAAATCTTTTGTATCTGCAACGTCTAAATAAGCTTTTATAAACTGCATCTGAAACTCTTCAGTAAACATTTCGGGTTGATCGGTGTGCATACCTGGGTAAGCATCCGCACCAAACTCGGTTACAAGAATTGGTTTATGAAACTGTTTATACAATGTATCTAATTCAGCATTAAATTTAGCTGCGCCCTCAGCAATATTTCCATTTTGCGAATACCAGCCATAATACCGATTGATGCACATCACATCCGAAAGACCGAGCCATGCATCTGGCCCACCCTGTACACCAACAATAGATGAAAGTCTTGTATTATCTGTTTCTTTTACAGTTTTAAAAAGTTCTGAAAAGAAACTCAATGAAACTGAATCAGCAGGAGCTTTTGACATCAAATTAAAATTCATGCCTTTCGCGATGGGTTCATTCGCTAAATTCCACATGATAACCGATGGGTGATTTTTATCCCGCGCAACGAGTTCTCTGATTTGTTGCTTACACATTTCTTTGCGCTCATTGATTTGTGAGATATTATTGTCAAAAAACAAACCCACTGCTGGAATTTCATCCACAATCAAGATGCCTTCTCTATCGGCCAAATTCATATTTTCTTCATCATACGGATAATGTGATGTCCGAAATGAATTAGCTCCTATCCATTTGAGCAAGTTAAAATCTTTTACAATCACAGGATAAGCCGTTCCTTTACCGAAGACTGGAAAATCTTCGTGTTTACCAAATCCTTTTAAAAATATTGGCTTACCATTCAATAAAATATGTTTACCATCAACGGCAATTGTTCTTACACCAACAGGCAATTCGTATTTGTCGGTAGTTTCAGCACCCGCATTGAGGGTCACTTTTAATTGGTACAAATACGGATCTTCGGTTGACCACAAATGCACTTCTGGGATTCTAATATTCGCTGTAGCATCATCACCATTGAAACTAAAACTACTTTCATACACTTTACCACTGCCTTCAATTTTTACTTTACCTTGATTGGCTGTACCCGATTTTTTAATTTTCACTTCAACAAAACCTTCATTTATCAGAAAGTTTGTTTTCACCGTAATATCGCTCAAAGCATTTTTTGGGACGGAATACAACCAAACAGGGCGTTGAATACCGCAGTAAGGAAAAAAATCAAAACTGGAAGGTGGATTATTGCTGAACAATCCACCAGGCGGTAAACCACCGACAGGCACACGATTAGGTTTTAAGAAATTCTCAACTTGTATCGTGATTCTATTCTGTTCATTCCAATTCACGAAATCAGTAATCTCGAAAGCAAAAGGCAAATGTCCACCATCATGTTTACCAATAGTCTTGCCATTTATCCAAACTTTAGAAGCATAGTTGGCTGAACCAACACGAATAAAAATTTTCTGACCCTTCCAAGATTTTGGAATGTATGAATTTTGTTCATACCAAGCCAACCCCATATAATCACGAATATCTTCAAACTGCTCGTTCCAACTACCTGGCACAGCAATCGGCGTGCTTTCAGCTAAACCATTGAACCAATTATTTTTTTCACCTACGCCAGATGAATCTTTCTTAAAATTCCAGATACCCGAGATGTTCAAAGTGTTTCTGATGTCGTTTTGCTGTGGAAACAAAGCGATATCACTTTCGTTAGCCACTCTAAAATCTTGTGAATAACCATTTAAATGACTCACGGTAAATAGAAAAATAAGAAGAAGTATTTTTTTCATTGAAGATATTTGACACGAATATAATTCGGATTAAAGAATAAAAAGTATTTTTCAAACAAAAACTGCGTCGTCTGCGTATTTCTTTGCGCCTCCGCGTTTATTAACTTATAATAACACAGAGTCGCAAAGTTTACACTGGGACGCAGTGTGAAACAAACAATAAACTCTCACTGAAATATATAATTTCGTTGTTAGTTGTTAGTTGACAGTTGACAGTCGTTTATCGCGTGTTTTTCTGTCAACTGACAACTGTCAACTAACAACTATCAACGAAATTAATATCCTGGATTTTGCTCCAAAGTAGCATCTTTATTCAGCTGAATTTCAGACAGTGGAATGGGTAATAATAAATTATTAGCTGTTACACCTGTAATTTTTTGACCTCTACCCACTACCCTACTCACCAAAGTGCCAGTACGCATTAAAGTCATTCGTCTATTTTCTTCACCGATGAGTTCGCGAACGCGCTCATCTAAAATGAAATCCATCGTTACATCAGTTGAAGTTATGGGTGTAGCATTTGCACGCGCACGCAAAATATTGAGCGTTGCAGCAGCCTCGGCTAATTTACCTTGTTTGAATTGTGCTTCTGCTTTAAGCAAGTAAGTTTCACCCAAACGCATGATGATGAAATCTTTAATCATGGCAAAACCAAAAGCATCGTTCGGGTCGTACTGATTCCATTTATTAATTTGTGGTACAATGAAACGATTGGTATCAACACCAGCCTCATTTGGATTCACTTTTTGTCCATAACGGGCATACGTTGGGTTGTTGTAATAATAATCGCGACGGAGATTATACGGCGAATTACGCATGTCTTTAGTTTCATAAATACCATTTAAAACCCAATTCGTTAGAGCCAATCGGCTGATTCCACGACCACCCAACGAATCACACAATAACATACCTGCTTGCTGATGATAACGACTGCCCCACACACGACGCTGTTGTGGGATACCTGTTGTACCTACTCCAGGTGCACTATTTGAACCAGTACCACCTATAACTGTGTTTGGATTTTCCATTTCTAAAACCCATATCGCCTCTTTGTTACCTTGCGATCTGCGCTGATTGCCGTAAATAAACATATCAGCGAAAGCATCACCTGGAGCACCTGACTTAACACCAAAACGCGCAGAGGTTAAACTAAAATCTTTACTGTTAATTACAGCATTGCAAGCCGCTTCAGCATCAGCATCTTTACCGCCTGTTCTCAGCAAAACTTCAGCTAAAAGTTGATTTGCCATTGCAGAATGTGCACTCGAATATCGTTTGCCTTTTGAGTTTGTTTTTACATTTTCTATCGTCGGCAAGTTAGTGGCTGCAAAATTTAAATCGTCAATAATAAATTGGTTGAGTTCTGCAATTTTACTTCTCGTAAAATCTGTTTTAGGCCCAGTAATAGGTGTTTTAATAATAGGAACACTGCCAAACACAGTTGCGAGAGTGTTGTAAGCTAAAGCTCTGTAAAATCTGGCTTCACCATTGATGGCTTTTTTTGTTGCATCGGGAACTGTATTTGTCGAACTTTCAATACCCGCAATAATAGTATTGGCATTATTGATGATTTGATATGCCCACGTCCAGGCATAAGAAGCTGCAGGATCTGTAGAAGTTAAACTGGCGTAGTTGGTGTAAGGTACCATCCAAATATCCAAATCCGCTGGTGCTTTATTATATGCTACATCCGTTCCGACTTGCCAGCAAGCCAACCAACCTTGGTCGCCCGTGAAAGTATGCCATTCTGAAAATTTATTTTGCAAACCAATTAAGGCAGCATCGAAAGCTAAAGCATCCGTTAAAGATTCTGGCGCAAAACTCGAGTATAGTTTTTCATCTAAGAAATCTTTTTGGCATGCGGTTGAAAAAACGCTCAATAAAACAAGCACTATCAGGCTTTTTATATTTTGTTTCATGTTATGAATTTTTATTTTTGTAAAAAAAATTTTTAGACACAATAAATCAATCATTTACCGTAAAGTAATATTGGCACCGAAGACAAAAGTTTTCACTAACGGATAATTATTCAGATTGGTGCCGCCCAATTGGTTATTATAATCCGCTTCCGGATCCCAACCTATCCAATTGGTTAATGTTGCTAAATTTCTACCGCTCACGTAGAGGTTTAATCCGCCGAGATGAATTTTATCTAAAATATTTTGCGGCATCGAATAACTAAATGTTACATCCTTAATGCGAGTAAAACTGGCATCTTGCGGAAATTGATACAGTCTGGTATTATTATAAGCAATGCCTGCGAAATCGTTAGAACCATTCGCGGCAGTCCAATAATTAATAACAGCAGGAATATTCTGACGACCACCTTGGTCTCTAATATTTAGCAGCGTATTGTATCGCGTTATGCCTTGAACTGTTTGGATGAAGACATTCAAACTAAAATTTTTGTAGTGAAACGTATTGGTTAAACCACCGATCCATTTCGGTGTTGATTGACCTTGAATAACTTTATCATCAGCTGTTATGGTTTTGCTACCGTTCGTATCTTGAAACTTCAAATCTCCAGGTTTAGCCGTAGGGTCTTGACTTGCAGCACTTTCGCCAGTTTGCCAAACACCCACTTTTTGGTAATCGTAAATAGCTGAAATCGGTTGACCAATAAACCATCCGTTCGCAACATCATCTTTTTTGTCGCCATATAAATCAACAATCAAATTTTGATTAGCAGCAAAATTCAAGTTACTCTCCCATTTAAAATCACCTTTTACGATATTTCTTGTGCGTAAAGTCAATTCTATACCCTTATTCGAGACTGTTCCCAAATTATCCAATACACGATTATAACCTGTAATGGTTGGTAATGAGCGATACAATAATAAATCCTTTGTTTCTGTACTGTATGCTTCGATTGAACCTGTGATGCGATCTTTGTATAACCCGAAATCAACACCTATATTTGTTCCAGCGGTGCTTTCCCAAGTTAAGTTTTTATTTCCCAAAATATTGGCAAGCACACCAATAGTAGTAACACCATTAAATGGCAATTTAACAGTGCCGTCTGTGCTTGTTGTTGAGTTAGGTCCAATAGCCTGATTACCCGATAAACCATACGAAACTCTGAGTTTCAATGAACTAAATAGGTTTGAGTTTTTCATAAAAGCTTCATTAGCAATGTTCCAACCTAAGGCAACCGATGGAAAAGTTCCATACTTAGAAGTATTCGAGCCAAAAGCCGAATAACCATCACGACGCGCTGTTATTGTTAATAAATAGCGGCTATCGTACGAATAGTTTAAGCGAACCATTTGCGACAACAAATTTGTTTTGAACGCATTTGAAGTGCCTGATGCTGATGCCGCCGCAGAAATATTATTAAATTGAAGTGCATCATTTATAAATCCAACTGCTGTGGTTGTATCAGAGCTAAATGTATTTTCTTGTGCGCTGTAAAGCGCTGTTATGCCGATATTATTTTTTCCAATTTCTTTAGAATATGTTACCACATTTTCTAACACCCAGTTTTTTGTTTGCGAGTTACCGATGACAGCCGTTCCGAGTAAATCGTTGGCTGGACGACCTGCATAACTTTGATACAACGTTGGCACAACGCTATAACCAAAATTAGCGCGATATTTTAAACCTTTGATAGGCGTAGATACTTCTAAATACGTATTGGCATTTATGTTTTGACTCCTATCGTTCCTCTGTGTCGTTGTTCCTAATAATGGATTGGTGTATAGTAATTCACCAAACATGGGATATATTTCGTAATCACCGTTAGCGCGTTTAAAAGTTCCATAAGGACTTGTAAACATGGCTTGATTTAAATTCGCGCGACCACCATCGGAGTTATTTGATGAAAACGAAACATTAAGACCTGCTTTTAAAAAACTTGTAATATTGGCATCGAGGTTAGAGCGTAAACTATAACGGTTGTACTGATAACCTTTAATTACGCCGTTCTGATTTAAGTAATCACCCGAAATGAAATAATGAACATCTTCTGTACCGCCAGAAATACTTAGACTATGATTTTGAATACTACCCGTTTGACGTATTTGATCTAACCAATTAGTTGTTGTTCCGGAGGCGAGATTCGCTTGTTCGTAAGCATTAGGCACTTTGTTCACATCCGTAGAGCCAGATTGTGCTTTCCAATCGGCATATTTCTGAACATATTGATCAGCTCCCATCGGGTCAACAACGTGCGAAACATCTTCCGTTCCAAAATAAGTGCTGTACCGAATGACGGGCTTTCCTGATTTGCCGCGTTTTGTTGTTATCAATATAACACCGTTTGCACCACGCGTACCATAAATAGCAACAGCAGAAGCATCTTTTAGAATCTCCATTGATTCAATATCGTTTGTATTAATATCATTCAATGAACCGCCTGTTGTACTGAATGGAATTCCATCAACAACTATAAATGGACCTGTTGAAGCACTGATTGAGTTTGTTCCTCTAATTAATGCGTTTACACCTGCACCTGGAACTGAAGACGCTTGCGTAATATTTACACCCGCAACTGAGCCTTCGATGGCTTGTAAAACGTTACTAACTGGCAAATCAGAAAGTCTTTCTTTTCCAACTGTAGTAACCGATCCCGTTACATCACTCCTTTTCTGAGTACCGTAACCTACCACAACTACTTGTGCAAGGCTTACACCCTGATTCATTGTAATATTCAGGATAGTTTTAGTACCAACAGTTAATTCTTGATCAGGATAACCCACAAAACTGAACACTAAGATAGTTTCAGCATTCGGAACTTCGAGAGAATATTTACCATTCTCATCGGTTACAGTACCATTAGTTGTGCCTTTAATAAGAATTGAAACACCAATTAATGGGCTATTATCGGCTGCATCAGTTACAACACCCGTTATAGTTGTCGCTGTTGAACCTGTTACATTTTGAATCGTGGCTATTAATAAAATAAATAAAGCCAAGAATCGATTTAGAATAATTTGTTTCATACGCTATTGTAATTGATTTATTAAAAAAAGTATATTGAGACCTATGTTACCTATTTGTTTAGAGTTGTTAGTGTCAAATTGTGCAACCGATTGCGCAACTCTTTCAAAAAAAACTTCAACGTTTTTATTCATTAAAGTTATCTAAAAATTTAATCGGTTAAATTATTAATTCTTTGCGCAACCGATTGCACAAATTCGCTAAAAAAAATTGCCGATTTTCGCTTTTAATTTCTAAGGCAAACCGAACAATTATTTTAATTTATTTTATTCCAAGCCTGTTAAAATATCTTGAATCAATAAATCATGCACAAATGTATTCATAAATTTTGAAAAAAAAATTAAAATTGAAAAAAAAATAAAAATTAATTTTGAAAAGTATAAAAATTGCCCTTTAAAAAATGTAATTTAACAAATTCATCTAATAATAGAGGGTATTTGAAGAATTAGGCCGTAGACAGGTTAAAATGTGGTTTTAGAAAATTTAATTTCGAATTAAGTAAGTGAAGAGGGAAGGTTTTAGCAAAAAATTTTAAAAAATTGCATTTTTAATTTAGAATATTGCGCAATCGGTTGCACAATGTTTAACTCTTCGTACAAAATTAATCTCCAAAATACAGAGTTTAAAAAAATGTTTATTAAGGAAATAACCCTGAAAAAAAATATGAAATATTTAATCAAAGTGATTAAAAAAAGTAAGGCTTACCAAATATTATTGATAAGCCTTTTAATTTTTTAATAAATAAAATCATTCTAATTCACCACCACATAACCATGCGTTGAATAATTAGCAATATCGTCGTAGCTCATCCATAAATAACCGCCATTACCCCAACCTTTACCGTCCGAGTTCATTACTTCAAACATACTGCGTTCATCGTTATAACTTACAACTACCAGATAATGGCAGGTCAGTTGGTTTGATTTTTCATATTTCCACGTTTTTACTTGATTTAAATTAGCAAAGACTGATTCATTCACTGGTAATTCTATAATAACTGGATGTCCACGAAGCAATGCTTTGCGCAATTCATACACTTTTTGTTGCCCCTTGGTAGTGTTCTGAAAAAGATTTAAGTAGTTTTTAATTTTATACTTCATAGCCGATTGAACCGACGGTAATAAATTATTTGAACCATAAGGAAAAATGGCAGCAGAAACTGTCCCTTGTGAAGCTAAAAAATTAAGATAGCTGTCAATAGAATTTTCTGAAACATTCAATCGGAGAAAATCGGGAGAAAGGTTGTCTTTGTAGTTTGAGTTTAAATTCTGGTAGTATTCAAAACAAGCAGTTACGGCATACACTGCCGATTCATTCGGCGAACTCATTTTTCGCGGTGGCATCATATACGATTTTACGGATTGTTCGTTCAAAAAATCGTGCGAAGCTGAACCAACGCCATTAACTGTAATTAAAAATTTTTCGACTTGCGCTACATCGCTAATTCCAAAAGATCCGCGACTTTCTACTTTTTTTGTCGGCTTGACTTTGGGCTTTGGAATCGTGGTTTGAGCTAAAATAGAGGAAGTTAGTTGTATTACAAATAGCAACAATAAAAACAGTTTCGACATAATGTAATTTTACACATAACGCTGATTAATTGCATTTATTTTCAATTTGCAAAACAGTATTATGTATATCGAAATGGTGTTCTAGAACTTCGTTGATTTCTGAACGGAGCGCATCGGTTTGTTTTGTCGTATAATCATCAGTAACTTGTACGTGTGCATCTAAAAAATATTCCCTTTCGTTCAGTTGCCAAACATGCACATCGTGCACTTCGCAAACGCCATTAATTTCTAAGATATGATTGGAAATATCAGAAATATTAAAATTAGTAGGTGCACCTTGCATTAAAATATTAGCAGCCTGCAAGAAAATTTGAAACGCCAATCGAATCACAAAAACACCAATAATAATTGTCAGAACAGAGTCAATCCAGTAAATTTGAAAATATTTCATCAAAAATGCGCCAGCTAAAACACTCAAAGAGATGAGTGCATCGCTCAGTAAATGTAAATAAGAAGACTTTAGATTTAAACTTTTATCCGCATCGGCATGCAGCAGTAGTGCAGAAAGCGCATTGGCAACCAAACTTATAACAGCTACAGGAATCATGACAGAAGTATTTATTTTTTGAGGATTCACGAGCGATCGAATGGCTTCAAAAAATAAAAAAATGGAAATCCCAATCAAAATAGCCGCATTGAAAAGCGCTACTAAAATTTCTGCGCGTTTATAACCAAATGTTTTTTTATTATCGGCTGCGCGTTTACCCAATCGCATAGCAATAAGCGATGAAATAACTGCCACACTATCCGAAAAATT